>JBFKTM010000365.1:0-4136 GCA_041636295.1 Oleiphilaceae bacterium | reverse complement strand
TTGCGTCAGCGGCCCCTGCTGTAAGATTTCCTAACGTGTATGGTATCGACATGCCATCAGCGAGCGAGCTTATTGCTCATGGGCGTACCGAAAAAGAAGTTGAAGAGCTTATCGGTGCCGATTGGTTGGTCTATCAGGATCTTGAAGACCTGATTGAGTGTGCCAACGATGGAAACGCGTCCATTGAGCAATTTGATTGCTCGGTTTTTAACGGCGACTATGTGACAGGTGATATTACACCTGAATACCTTGATCAGCTCGAGCAAGCAAGAAACGATAGTAGTCAGCGTAAAAAGAACAAGAAATTCGACGATGATAATGCAGTCATTGATCTGCACAATAACGATTAATAATTATGGCATACAGCATTTATAAAGACGGGCCTATCCCTGTATCTAATGTTGAAGGCGCAGAGCTTGAAACGATTGCTATCAGGTCAGGTCAACACAGAACGCATGAGCTTGAACATAGTGAGGCGATATTTCCCACCTCAAGTTTTGTGTTCAACTCAGCTTCTGAAGCGGCTGCTCGCTTTAGTGGTGAGGTGGAAGGTAATATCTATTCAAGATTTACCAACCCCAGTGTTCAGATGTTTGAGGAACGTATTGCGGCAATGGAAGGTGGCGAGCGTGCTGTAGCGACCGCTTCAGGAATGGCTGCCATTCTGAGTACCTGTATTGCGTTGCTGAAGCAGGGAGATCATGTTGTTTGTTCTCGTAGCGTATTTGGAACAACGAATGTGTTTTTTGAAAAATACATGGCTAAGTTTGGCGTGCAGACTACATTTGTTGATCTTGTAGATATCGATCAGTGGCGTGCAGCCGTAACACCAAGTACAAAACTACTGTTTCTTGAAACACCTTCGAATCCTTTGTGTGAAATTGCAGATATCAAGGAGCTTTCTGTACTGGCACATGAAAACGACGCACTGTTGGTAGTGGATAATTGCTTTTGTACGCCAGCATTGCAACGTCCTCTTTCATTAGGAGCCGATATTGTAATTCATTCGGCTACTAAATACCTGGACGGCCAAGGGCGCTGCGTTGGTGGAGTAGTTGTAGGAAAGCACGAGCACATGAATGAGGTGTTTGGTTTTCTTAGGTCGGCTGGCCCAACGATGAGTCCTTTCAATGCCTGGGTGTTCCTCAAGGGGTTGGAAACACTCTGCTTACGAATGAAAGCACACAGTGAGAGTGCACTTAAAGTAGCTCACTGGTTGAGTGCACTTGATTCAGTTGATGCGGTGTTTTATACCGGGCTAGAATCACACCCTCAGCATGCGCTGGCTAAATTACAGCAAACAGGCTTTGGTGGTGTTTTGTCTTTTCGTATCAAAGGGGGTAGGGAAGAGGCCTGGAAATTTATTGATGGGGTTCAATTTTTGTCTATAACGGCAAATCTTGGTGATACCAAAACGACGATCACCCATCCAGCTACGACCACTCACGGGCGATTAGCTGATGAAGAGAAGCGCAGGAGTGGTATCACTGAAAATCTCATTCGAATTTCGGTAGGCCTTGAATCGGTAGACGACATTATAAAAGACCTGAAAAGGGGTTTTGTTGCTGCTGGCATAGAGGTGTAAATAGCTTTTACTTATGTTAAGAAAAAGCGCTATTTTCAATAAAATAGCGCTAAATCTTCAGAATAATTCTATACTTCCTTTTTACTTCGGTGTTTTCCGAAGATATCGTTTGCAACTCTGAAAAGTATCTTGGTATAACTTGAATCACTCAGATGATTTAGTGCTAAAGAAAAGATACACTTTCGACTATTAATCGAAACTTGTTCCCCTAGCTATGAATAACACAGAATCACACGTCGATAAGAAAAGCCGATTTCAGGCATATATGTCGCAGGGTCTGAAGGAAGGGGCTCTAATTGGGCTGGTTGCTTTGTGCCTTTACCTGTTAATGGCACTGCTTTCCTACAACCCTGAAGACCCAGGTTGGGCCAGCACGGGGCATAATCTGGTAGCGACAAATTATGCTGGACGAACCGGTGCGTGGTTTGCGAATGTTCTATTTTACTTCTTTGGCTACGTCGCCTATCTATTCCCTTTGCTCATTTCCTACAAGGCCTGGCTCCAGTTTCACAATAGACATAAGCAAGTTGAGTTTCACTGGCCGTTGTTTTTGATACGGTTTATGGGGTTTGTGCTTGTTTTAATCAGTGCTACGGGTTTGTTATCTATCTACTCTGTGGCAGGCTTGCCCGTATCTTCGGGTGGTGTTTTGGGGCAGGAAATTGCCAATAATATGGTTCCTGCATTCAACCTATTGGGAAGCACCCTGTTACTGGTTTCGATTTTTCTCTTTTCAATCACTATTTTTACAGGCCTCTCCTGGCTTAAATTGATGGATCGTACGGGAGCTTTGACGCTGAAAATAGTCGATTTTTCAGTTACGCAACTAAAGCGGTCAAAATTGGCTGTGTCAACGTTTATAGCTTCGCGGCGTAATAGCGAGGAGCCTGGAGTCGAACCCAAGGTTGATGTCTTGAAGCAAGAGCCACCTCTTTTGGTCGATAAAGTTGAAACGGGGTCTATATTTAGTCACGTCAAGAATAAAATCAGTTTTAAGAAGAATAGCGAGCCGCAAGATGACGAAGAGCATCGTGGAACTCGTGTCGACCCTGTTATTAACCTTGGTGAGCGTCCTGCAGAACAGGCAGGAGATAAGCGAGTCAGAAGCGAAGCGAAACTGCAGGCAATTTCCGAAAAGGAGCAGGCCGGCAACGAAGACGGTAAGCGTTTAAAAATTGCCCCGTTCCTTAAAAAAAGCAGTCAGTCTGCCAGCAAGCGCATGGTCAAAGAGAAACAGGGTAGCTTGTTTGACTTTGAGGAAGGGCCGTTGCCGCCCATTACCTTGCTCGACCCGCCGGAGTTAAATAAAAAAGCGGGTTATTCAAAAGATGCTTTGGAGCATCTTAGCCGTTTATTGGAAGAGAAGTTGGCCGATTTTGGCGTTAGTGTTGAAGTCGTCGAAGTTAACCCAGGCCCCGTTATTACCCGTTTTGAAATTCAACCAGCGGCCGGGGTGAAAGTTAGTCGCATATCAAATCTGGTTAAAGATTTGGCGAGATCCCTCGCGGTCTTTAGTGTCAGGGTAGTGGAAGTGATACCTGGAAAATCTGTGGTTGGTATTGAGATTCCTAATGAGCAGCGCCAGATTGTTCGATTTAGTGAAGTGTTATCGACTAAAGAGTTTGATGAGCCCGAGTCGCCGTTAACATTGGCACTGGGTAACGATATTGCTGGCGACCCTGTGGTCGTTAACTTAGCTAAAATGCCTCATCTTTTGGTAGCAGGTACAACAGGTTCTGGTAAGTCTGTTGGGGTGAACGCAATGTTGTTGAGTATGCTCTATAAGGCAACGCCGGAAGAAGTTCGCCTGATCATGGTCGACCCTAAAATGCTGGAATTATCGATCTATGATGGGATTCCTCACCTACTGACACCTGTAGTCACAGATATGAAAGAGGCTGCTAACTCACTTAGGTGGTGTGTGGCAGAGATGGAGCGGCGTTATCGACTAATGGCTGCACTGGGTGTGCGAAATCTGGCTGGCTATAATCGGAAAGTCAAAGAGGCCATAGAGGCCGGAGAGCCCTTAAGAGACCCTATCTGGAAGCCAGAAGAACATTTAATGAATGGCGAAGAGGATCGTCCGGAGCTATCGACCTTGCCATTTATTGTGGTGGTGGTGGATGAGTTCGCCGACATGATGATGATTGTTGGTAAAAAAGTTGAAGAGCTTATTGCACGTATTGCTCAAAAGGCTCGAGCAGCCGGTATTCACCTGATACTGGCAACTCAAAGGCCATCGGTGGACGTTATTACCGGCTTGATCAAGGCCAACGTACCCACCAGAATTGCCTTTCAGGTTTCATCAAAAATTGATTCACGTACCATTCTAGATCAAGGGGGGGCAGAGCAATTACTGGGGCATGGCGATATGCTCTATCTACCGCCAGGTTCTGGTATGCCTGTGCGTGTACATGGTGCATTCGTTTCAGACGACGAAGTTCATCGAACCGTTAATGACTGGAAGCAGCGGGGTGAACCCGACTACCTAGAAGAGATACTTACAGGTGGTGATTCTTCAGACCCCATACCAGGCGTTTCTGGAGAAGGA
>JBFKTM010000364.1:0-4152 GCA_041636295.1 Oleiphilaceae bacterium | reverse complement strand
CCTCCATTTTCGTAGAAGTATTTTCTGGCCGGCCGTTGGCAAGAGAGCAGGTTGACTCAATAGTTAATCTGGTGGCGGGCAGCGTCCCCGAGATGAGTAAAGAAGATGTTACCGTTGTTGATCAAAAAGGGAATCTGTTGTCCCGGAATGATGAAAGCTCGGAAGATCGAATGGCGTCACGAGAATTTGAATACTCTCGTAAGCTGGAGAAAGTGCTCAATAGTCGAGTATCCAGCATTTTAGAGCCCATATTGGGGGGGGGGCGTTTTAGGTCTGAAGTATCTGCCGATGTGGATTTTACGTCAATTGAGCAAGCAGAAGAGATTTTCAACCCTGATATGCAGGCGATACGTAGCGAGCAGACCCTTGATGAGCAAAGGGTTGCGGGTAATCAAGGCGGGATTCCAGGGGCGCTATCGAATCAACCACCTGGTGCAGCGACAGTGCCGGAGGTGGCTGGTGGTGCCGGCGCGGGGGAAGGTGGTGGACTGTCTGATTTGCGAAAGCAAACCACTAAAAATTATGAAGTGGATAGAACCGTTAGTTACACCAAGCAGCAACCGGGAAGGATCAAACGACTGACGGTAGCGGTTGCTATAGATGATATTCGTAAAGTGAATGCTGAAACAGGTGAAATCAGTTTTGTTCCCTGGTCGGAGAATGAGTTGCAACGTCTCACGCTACTGGTACGTAATGCTGTGGGTTATTCCGCTTCACGCGGTGATAGTGTGAATGTGATCAATACACCATTTGCACCAGAAGAGATTGTACCTTTTGAAGAGGTTCCTTTTTATAAGCAGCAGTGGTTGCTAGATATCGTCAAGCCGGTATTGGCCGGTGTATTTATTCTTATGCTGATTTTGATGCTGGTACGCCCCACGCTAAAAAGTCTTGCTCAGAGTGGACAGCAGGCCAAGGAGTTAGCGTTAGCTGGTGATGAAGATGGCTTGGCAGAGCTGGATCAGCTGGGTGAAGGCGTCGCTGATCAGAAAGTAACACTGAGTGCCGCCGATGAATTTCTTTTACCCGGTGCTTCAGAGGGGTATGATAAACAATTAAATGCCTTGAAAGGGCTTGTGGCTGAAGATCCAGCAAGAGTAGCACAGGTGGTTAGACAGTGGGTGAATGCAGATGACTGATGAGCAGGCAGGCCAGCCAGATAAAAAGCTCATGAAAATCGGGCGCGTGGACGCTGCAGCGATACTATTGATGTCATTAGGTGAGGCCGATGCCGCGCAGATCCTAAAGCATATGGGGCCAAAAGAGGTTCAGCGGGTGGGTACCGCCATGGCGCAGTTAAAAGACGTTTCGCAGGATCAGGTTGAAGCGGTAACCGGGCAGTTTTTGGAGGCAGTGGGTGGCCAGACCGGGATGGGGATTGGTGCCGATGAGTATATTCGTACTATGCTGACCCAAGCGCTGGGGGAAGATAAGGCGTCCAGTTTAATTGATCGTATCCTTATTGGAGGCAATACCACCGGGCTTGATACGCTGAAATGGATGGAACCTCGTTCGGTTGCCGATGTTATTCGATATGAACACCCTCAGATTCAAGCGATTGTGGTCTCCTACCTTGACCCGGACCAGGCAGCGGAAGTGCTTACCAATTTTGATGACAAGGTTCGCCTCGATGTCGTGATGCGAGTCGCAGCACTGGATACGGTGCAACCTCAGGCACTGCAAGAATTAAACGCTATTCTTGAAAAACAATTCTCGGGTAGCTCATCAACCAAAACAAGCAAAATCGGCGGTGTTAAACGGGCTGCGGATATTATGAACTTCCTCGACAGTGGTGTTGAAGGCGAGTTGATGGATAGTATTAAAGAGATGGATGCTGATTTGGGCGGCGAGATTGAAGACCTGATGTTTGTCTTCGATAACCTAAAAGAGGTTGATGATCGAGGTATTCAAGCACTGCTCAGAGAGGTTTCGTCGGATGTATTGATTATTGCCCTAAAAGGCTCTGATGAAGAGATGAAAGAGAAAATCTTCAAGAACATGTCTAAACGGGCGGCAGAGCTACTTAGAGATGACCTGGAAGCGAAAGGTCCGGTTAAGATTAGTGAAGTTGAAGGTGCCCAGAAAGATATTCTTACCATTGCTCGAAGAATGGCTGATGCCGGTGAGATCTCATTGGGCGGTGCTGGCGAAGAGATGATTTAATGATGAACCGAATAGAGGTTCACTATGTCGGATAAAAAGAGCAATCGTATTCCTGCTGACCAATTGACGGCCTATGAGCGGTGGGAGTTACCTGCGATGCAAATGAGCGGGAACGACGTGTTGCGTTCCCGTGTAACGGAAGTTGAAGCCCCGGTTAAACCGCTCACTGCTGCCGATCTGGAAAATATCCGACAACAAGCGTATCAGGCCGGGCTGGATGAAGGAAAAGAAGAGGGTCTTAAGTTAGGTCATCAGGAAGGGTTCGATAAGGGATTCTTGGAAGGCAAGGAGCGAGGCGAAGAGCAGGGCTTACAAGAGGGACGAACTGCCGGGCAGCAACAAAAGCAGGTAGAAATAGATGAGAGCCTTAAACGGCTGCAATCCGTTATGGAGCAGCTGCTCGAACCCATCCGTCAGCATGACGAAGAGATTGAAGAGTCGCTGCTCAATCTGGTATTGGCGATTAGTCGAGCCGTAGTCAAGAGAGAGCTGCTGCTGGATAGCCGCCAGATTAAAACCGTGCTGCTGGACGCGTTGGCTTTACTACCACCGTCGGCTGCAAACGTAAAAGTACGAATTAATCCCGCCGACTTTGACCATATAGCCGGTGTCGCAGAATCAGTGGCAACGTCAGCGCAGGTGATAACGTCAGACGACATACTTCCTGGTGGATGCAAAGTGGAAACCTTACATAGTCTTATTGATTTCACCATCGAAAAGCGTTTCCAAAAGACGATTCAACAGATGCTGGATAGACATACCTCTAGTTTACCTCCTGATGAGGCACCTGATCTGGCTGACTCAATGGGTGAGATGACGGACTTTCACCGTGATGTGTTGGAAAGCCCACCGCTTGATGAACCCCCAGAAGAGGCGGGGGGGGCAGATACAGGCGAGCTGGCAGGCCTCGATGAAACACCTTCAACGCTGCAAGATGACACTCAGCATAGCGACTTTTCTCACGACAGTCCTTCTCAAGAAGAGCTTATAGAGGAGGCTAGCCTTGAGCATGGCGTTCACTTAACCGATGCTGAGCGTGCACCGGAGGAAAATGTTTCCGATCGTATAACGCCTGCAAAAACGGGCGAAGACTCTGATGAACCTGCTTGAACGAATTAAACAGTATCAACAATTTGTACCGGGCGACGTTACCCCAGAGGTTACCGGGCGATTGACCCGCATGGTGGGTTTAACATTGGAAGCGGTGGGATGCCCAATGGTAGTTGGTGAGCGTTGCTTGATTGTTGGTAGTGGTACGCATCCGGTCGAGGCTGAAGTGGTTGGCTTTGAAGAGGAGCGCACGTTTTTAATGCCTTTAACGGCCATTGATGGACTTAAACCCGGAGCCAGAGTTATTCCCGTGGACAGTGCGGGGAATATACCGGTTGGATTCAATCTGTTGGGACGAGTGATCAATGGAGCCGCCGAGCCGCTAGATGGTCTTGGACCGCTGGAGGCCAATGCTCATATTCCCTACAACGGGAAAACCATCAATCCATTGGATCGAGCGCCAATTCGAGCGTCACTGGATGTAGGTATCCGAGCTATTAATAGCATGTTGTCGGTGGGCATTGGTCAGCGTCTCGGGCTGTTTGCCGGTAGTGGTGTGGGTAAGAGTATGCTCCTCGGCATGATGACCAAGTTCACTTCAGCTGATATTACCATTGTGGGGTTGATTGGCGAACGAGGACGGGAAGTTAAGGAGTTTATTGAAGATATCCTGGGACCGGAAGGATTAGCACGTTCAGTTGTGATTGCTGCGCCTGCAGATGATTCTCCTTTGATGCGCCTGCGCGCAGCCATGTTGACTACACGTGTGGCTGAATACTTTCGCGATCAAGGCAAAAATGTACTACTGCTGATGGACTCCCTGACACGCTACGCTCAGGCACAGCGAGAAATAGCCTTAGCTGTTGGTGAGCCCCCAGCAACCAAAGGGTATCCACCTTCAGTATTTGCCAAGTTGCCTCAGCTGGTAGAGCGTGCTGG
>JBFKTM010000363.1:0-4158 GCA_041636295.1 Oleiphilaceae bacterium | reverse complement strand
TTTTTTCTAGGTGGGGGAATGGGGGCTGGTGATATCAAGTTGATGGCCGCGTTGGGTGTTATGTTAGGACCCTATGAGACCTTGTTAACTGCGGGTGTCACACTCGTGGCTGGTTCTTTGTTTGGTGTAATGATCCTTGTGGCTAAGAGAGGTGTGAAAAAACACTTCAGCCGATACTGTTTAATGCTCAAGCACTTTTTTTATACCGGAAAACCGATGTATCTGCCACCTGCTAACGGTGATGTGGCGACAATGGTATTTCCCTACGCGACAGCTATTGCATGTGGGTATGGCGTCACATTGTGGTGGACCCTGTAAATCATTCACATGAGTCTGTGGAGAAAGGCTATGAATATTGATAAAAGCGATGCGTTAACTGCACTTTCAGAAAGATTAACTGAAGACTATGGCCGTGAAATGCCGGTGCTTGAAGAGCTAGCGACCGCCGATGAAAGGGTTTCTTGTGACGAACACCGTAGTGAGGCAGGCAACGTTCGTATTCGTCGTCCTGTGACCGTTGAGGATACGGGGCTGAGTGTCGAATTCATTGCCTCATTGATCGGTAAGCACTTATATGACGGTGGTGTGCTAACGATTAGCCAAATGGTTCGCAGACTGGGTCTGGCAGGTAGCATTTTAGAAACCGTTTTGCAGTTTTTACGTAAAGAGGCCCGAATTGAGATCCGTTCACGGGAACTCGTCAGCGAATCTGCCGGTAATGGACTCCGTTATGCTTTGACTGACCTGGGAAGAGCCCTGGCGATAGAGGCGTTGTCAAAAGATGGTTATTTAGGCCCCGCCCCAGTTCCTTTGCAGCAATATAGAGGCGTGGTTAATGCGCAGTCGGTTCACAATTGCAAGGTGACTCAAGGAGCTATGCGCATGGCGTTTTCGGATATCGTACTGAAAGAGTCAATGCTTGATAAGCTAGGACCTGCGGTCACCTCAGGCCGATCAATTTTCATTTATGGCCCTGCTGGCACCGGAAAAACCTATATTACCCAACGGCTCACTCGCTTATTTTCAGACAGTTGCCTGATTCCCCATGCGATTGCGGTTAATGATGCCATTATTCCTGTGTTTGATCCTATTTTGCACCAAGCACTAGATAGCACAACTAGCCAGTCTGAATTGATGTTGGACCAGGGCAGTGACCCCCGATTTGTCCGATGCAGCCGACCACTGGTTATCTCCGGCGGTGAGCTGACTATTGATATGCTGAATGTAAGGTTTGACCAGGCAAACAAGCTCTATCATGCGCCACTTCAATTAAAAGCCAATAACGGCTTGTTTATTATTGACGACATGGGGCGCCAGAGAGTCTCTCCCGCAGAGATATTTAACCGCTGGATCGTGCCCATGGAAGAGCGTAAGGATTTTCTCTCTCTAGGGGATGGCCGCCATTTTGATGTTCCTTTTGATGAAGTGCTGGTGTTCTCTTCAAATATTAATCCCTTGGAGCTAGCTGACGAAGCGTTTTTAAGAAGAATTGGCTACAAAATACACTTCGACCACCTGACAACCAGCGAATACAGCATTATCTGGCAGCAGGAGTGTGACAGGATTGGAATTCCTTTCAATATTGATGTGCTCAATTATGTGATTTACGAATTGCATCGTAGAGACAATATTCCATTGCTGCCTTGTCATCCGAGAGATCTGTTAAATATTGCTCATGACCAGGTTCGATATCTTAGCGATAGTAATGGGATCGGTATCGATGCCATCAACTGGGCATGGGAAAACTATTTTGTTCAGTTAAAAACGGTATAACTGGCACTGTCCAGAGGGAGTCAAAATTAGAAACCGGCAGGGGTATAAAAACGTTAACACACATTAATATGAGATGTCTTGGGAGGCTGACCATGTTTAAACGCAGAACAGTACTTTTACTCACGCTAGCGGGCCTGCTCGCCAGTAGTTCCGCTTGGTATGCAAACAAGTGGGTCAATAAAAATCAAGCACCGGTCGTGGTGGAAGAAAAACGTGAAAATGTCGTGGTGGCGGCAATCGGAATTCCATACGGACAGGCGGTAGAAGTCCAACACCTAAAAATGGTCTCCATGCCTGCTGAACTGGTTCCTTCGGGTGCCTATACCGATATGACTGAAGTGAAAGGCAAGATTGCAACAGCGCCGATATTGGAAGGGGAAATGTTACGGCAGGAACGATTCTCTGAACATTTAGGAGGCAGTACCCTAGCGGCGCTAATCGAACCTAAAAAACGGGCCATTACCGTGCGGGTGAATGATGTGGTTGGTGTGGCCGGATTTCTATTACCGGGCAATAAAGTCGACATATTGTCGAGCCGTAAGGTGAATAAGCGGGTAGTCACCGATACGGTATTACAAGATATTAAAGTACTGGCGGTTGATCAGACCTCTAACACAGATAAAAACGAACCCGTCATTGTGCGCGCCGTGACCCTGGAAATGACGCCAAAACAGACGGAGAAGCTGGTCAAAGCGCGGGATGAAGGCACTATACAGCTAACACTTCGCAATCCGGTTGAGGAAGTAGCAAAAGTAGAACCCAAGAAAAAACCGGTAGTAAGAGTCGCTAAGAAAATAGCGCCAGCACCTTCTTTGGTGACGGTTATTCGAGGCGTATCAGCAGAAAAAACCAAAGTACAGCTATAAAAAGTACAGATTTAAAACGTACAGCTTTAAAAAAACACAATGTTAAAAGTAACACCTTTGTGTGAGTGAGACTGACCGGCGTGGTAAACGGTTGTTCTGGGGAAACTCAAAATCCGGTAATGCATATCAGTAACGCACTTTAACGAATAAAAAAGGCGGATGTCATGTGTTATAAAAAATTAGAGTCAATGAGTAGTATCCGATCCATCATCTATTTTTGGTCCATTGTTACGCTTCTTTCTATCTGGAATAGTGCAATGGCGCTTCCGGAAATGGAAGTTAATGCGAGCGTGAGTTATGGCGAAAATCTTCAGGTTCCTCTGAATAAATCAAGAGTCATCAGCCTCAACCGGCACCCCAGTAAAATATCAGTGGGTAATGCGGATGTGGCCGATATTCTGATACTGAAATCGAAACAAATCTATGTTTTGGGTAAACAGTTGGGTACCACCAATGTACTGCTTTGGGACAAAGACCATGATCTGATTGATGCTGTCGAAATAGAGGTCATTCATGATCTGAACATGCTCAAAGCAAAGCTGCATCAGCTGCTCCCCGGCGAAGAGGTTAAAGTACATAGCGCCCAGGGAGCGGTAGTGCTCAGTGGTGAAATTTCCAGTCTGGTCAAAATGGACACGGCGATCTCTATCGCTCGAAGTTTTGTTCGTCAGACCGCGCCCGGTAGCGAAGAGAAAAAAGATCGGACTGATGAGGTCATTAATTTAATGACGGTGGGTGGCACTCAGCAGGTGATGTTAAAAGTTACCGTTGCCGAGATGTCTCGCAACGCCATGAAACAGCTGGGCATCAAATTCAATGCTATGGGGGTTGGCAGCAGTCATTGGCAGTTTGGCGGTGTGAATGGTGGCGCGTCCTTCCCTGACGCCGTATTTCCTCCCGGAGATGTCCGCGTTCCCATCTTTGGTGAGTCGCCTATTATCGGGCCGGTGGTTAGTGAGTTTGTACCGGGTGGCATGGGTATCAGTGATAAAGGGGTGTTTGCGAGCTATTTGAGTAATGACTTCTTGTTCAGAGTGGCGGTCGATGCTGCAAAGGAAAACGGTGAAGCCAAAGTATTGGCAGAGCCAACCTTGACGACCCTGACAGGTCAAGAAGCAGAGTTCCTGTCTGGTGGCGAGTTCCCGATTCCTGTTCCCAATGGTGATGATGGAACCACCATCGAATTTAAAGAGTTTGGGGTTGGCGTTAAATTTGTACCGGTGGTACTGGATGATGGCAAGGTCAACCTTAAATTGAATATCAGTGTTAGCGAATTGGTTGCAGGCACCAGTTTGGCTTTAGGGGTCGACAACTCGTCCAGTAACTTCTTTGTGCCCTCTTTGTCTAAGCGCAGTGCCCATTCAACAGTGGTTCTAGGTGATGGTCAAACTATTGGTTAACATCAACAGCACGTCGAGCACTAATGCTCCGGGCACCATGGTCGCCGGCAATACCATGTTGATGGGGAAATAGTTCCAGTAGTGATAGGCAAATACGCGGGTGACCCATGTGCCGATCA
>JBFKTM010000362.1:0-4160 GCA_041636295.1 Oleiphilaceae bacterium | reverse complement strand
CCAATTTTGAACTAAAAACCACGCTAAATGCACGATCAAACAGGATCGTGCACAACTAACGGTTCTACTTTGCACCAAAAAAGATTAAAATTTGCACGCGTTTTTTACGCAAACTGGGTGCGAACAAAAATAATACCTGACTATTTTACTCTGTTATTGTAAAATACCCCCAACCTTAAAAACTATCAAAGCGGCATATCGGGCACTAACTTTCAGTGCAAAATGTATGTCAGGCATTATTTGAGAGACTACGGAGAATTAAAGTATGTCAGACTCCGGTAAATCGGTTAACGAACTCATTAGAAAAGAGTACGAACACGGTTTTGTAACCGATATAGAATCAGATACCTTCGAACCCGGTCTCAATGAAGACACCGTGCGTCGAATTTCTGCCCGAAAAAATGAACCGGAATGGATGCTTGAGTGGCGACTGAAAGCCTATCGTGCCTGGTCTGAAATGGCCGAACCCAAATGGGCGCACATTGAACATCCTCCTATCGATTTCAATGACATATCCTATTACTCCGCACCGAAGTCTCAGGAAAATGCCCCCAAGAGCCTTGATGAAGTCGATCCAGAGCTGCTCCGCACTTACGAAAAGTTAGGAATTCCACTCCACGAACGGGCTCGCCTTGCCGGTGTAGCCGTCGATGTTGTTTTTGATAGCGTCTCAGTTGCCACAACCTTTAAAGAGCAGCTTGCCGAAGCGGGGGTTATTTTCTGCCCCATCTCCGAAGCTATTCAGAAATACCCTGAATTAGTTCAGAAATACCTGGGTACTGTTGTTCCTCAGCGAGATAATTTCTATGCGGCGTTAAACTCTGCTGTATTTAGTGATGGCTCTTTTGTCTACATTCCTAAGGGGGTTCGCTGCCCACTGGAGTTATCCACCTACTTCCGAATTAATGAGGCTAATACCGGCCAATTCGAGCGCACACTCATTATTGCTGATGAAGGCAGCCATGTAAGCTACCTTGAAGGCTGTACAGCGCCCATGCGTGATGAAAACCAGCTGCATGCCGCAGTGGTTGAACTGGTACTACTTGATGATGCCGAGATCAAATACTCCACGGTACAGAACTGGTACCCTGGAGACGAAGAAGGCAAAGGTGGTATCTACAACTTTGTAACCAAGCGTGCCACCTGTATCGGAAAGAACTCCAAAGTTTCCTGGACTCAGGTTGAAACCGGTTCGGCCATTACCTGGAAGTACCCCAGCTGTATTCTGCGCGGTGATAATAGTGTCGGTGAGTTCTACTCAGTCGCACTCACCAATAACTTTCAGCAGGCCGATACTGGAACCAAGATGATTCACTTGGGTAAAAACACCAAGAGCACTATCATCTCAAAAGGGATATCAGCCGGTAAAAGTAATAGTAGCTACCGAGGTCTGGTGCGATTCGGCCCCAATGCGGACAACGCCAGAAATTACACCCAGTGTGACTCACTGCTTATTGGTAGCCAGTGTGGTGCACACACCTTCCCTTATATAGAGAGCAAGAACAAATCTGCCATCGTCGAGCACGAAGCCACTACCTCAAAAGTGAGCGATGACCAACTATTCCTCTGCCAGCAACGTGGCATGGATGCGGAGCGAGCAGTATCCATGATCGTTAACGGGTTCTGCAAAGAGGTCTTTAAAGAGTTGCCCATGGAGTTTGCCGTCGAGGCAACCAAGTTGCTTGAGGTGAGTCTGGAAGGATCAGTGGGGTAATCGTTACCCCACGACGATGTAGACAACCGGCTTTGTTCATAACCAGCGCTCAATAACACGGTCATCATACCGTTATTAAAAAGTCATAAAAGATCTTACTGAGCAGCGACCAAATTTTAAGTTTGAGAGAGACAGTAATGTTAAAAATCAGCAACTTGCAGGCATCAGTCGACGGAAACGATATCCTTAAGGGGATTAACCTAGAGGTTCGCCCTGGAGAAGTTCACGCCATTATGGGCCCTAATGGGTCAGGAAAAAGCACGCTTTCCCAAGTACTGGCCGGAAACGAAAGTTATGACGTAACGGGCGGAGAGATCACTCTCGACGGCAAAGACTTATTAGAGATGCCAACTGAGCAACGCGCACGTGAAGGCCTCTTCCTGGCGTTTCAATACCCTGTTGAGATACCAGGTGTCAGTAACCTGCAGTTCCTGAAAACAGCGCTCAATAGTATCCGCGAATACCGCGGCGAAGATGAGCTCGATGCCGTATCGTTCATGAAACAAGCGAAAGAGAAAATCAAGCAGGTCAATCTGGACCCTGCCTTTCTAAAGCGTGGCGTTAATGAAGGCTTCTCTGGTGGAGAGAAAAAACGTAACGAGATCATGCAGATGCTTATGCTAGAGCCTAAACTGGCCATTCTGGATGAGACCGACTCAGGGCTGGATATTGATGCCCTTAAAGTGGTTGCCGATGGGGTCAATGCACTGCGCTCACCAGAGCGTTCCGTCATCATGGTTACCCACTACCAACGACTACTTGATTACATTGTTCCTGACTTTGTTCATGTACTTGCCAAAGGCAAGATCATCAAGTCTGGTGGCAAAGAGTTAGCACTGGAACTGGAAGAAAAAGGCTACGGTTGGCTCGGTATAGAAGAAGAGTAACTCAACTCTGAACCGGTCAGTTAATCGTTAGAACAAGCAGTGTTTAGAATTTCAGGAGCCTATGAATGAGTGCAACACTCACTTTTCCAGATGACTTTGTAAGTGCATCACAAGCATTGAGCGACGTTGAAAGCCATTCAAGCAATCCATGGTTAGCCGCGTTTCGTGAAAACCAGCAGCAGCTGTTGAAACAGTTTTCACTACCCACAAGAAAAACGGAAGATTGGCGCTATTCCAGTCGTCACCTCAAAATGTCAGGGGCGATTGCAAAGCGACTATCACCACTTGCGGAGTCATTTGAGAGTAGCTCACTGGTAGACCTTGGGGGCTATCTGGTGGTCTTCATCAATGGACAGTTTAGCCCAGAACAGTCCAGGCTTCCTGATAATGAATTTACCTTAAAACGCTTTTCTGTGCTGTCGCCCGAAGAAGCCGCACAGATTACTGACAGTGCACTCTCTGATAACAGCGAATTTCCATTTGCAGCCATTAACAGCGCTTACCTGTCGGATGGCATTTATATTTCGATTCCCCGGAATACTAAAGTAGAAAAGCCTATACAACTGCACTTTCACTCCGAAGGTGAAGGCACTGTCGCTCCAAGAGTATGCGTTGTTGCTGAACAAGGATCAGAGTCCACCCTGATTGAAGAGTATAGCGGAACAACTCAGACTGAACTGCTCACCACCAGCGTGACTGAGATCCAGCTTAAGGCTCAGGCAGCATTACGGTACATTAGAGTGAATGCAGAGCCAGAGCAGATCGCCCATGTCGGCATGACTCAGGTGCAACTGAATAGAGATAGCCGCTTTTACAGCTACTGCATCGGCTTGGGCGGTGTTGTCAGACGGCATGACCTCAAAGTTAAAATGCTTGAACCCGGTGCAGAGTGTTCACTTGATGGCGTTTGCGTAACGCTGGGGCAGCAACATTACGATAACCACACCGAAATCGAACACATTTCGGCCCACTGCCAAAGTGAAGAGAACTACCGTTGCATTGCTGGTGATAGCTCCCATATTGTATTTAATGGTCGAATTATGATCCATCGGGATGCACAGAAAACATCCGGCGCGATGAGCAATAAAAACCTGCTGCTGTCATCCAGTGCAGAAATCGACACCAAGCCTGAACTTGAAATTTATGCTGACGACGTAAAGTGTGCTCACGGCACAACCGTCGGCCAGCTGGATGAAGAAGAGCTCTACTATCTGGTGAGCCGCGGCATCTCTCCAGACCTGGCTGCAACCATGCTGACACTGGGGTTTGTTAATGAGTTGGTACAAAAGATACCTAACGATTTAATAAAAGAGCGGTTGGAAGCACGCCTTGAAAACTTGATACAGAGCGCCTTTCAAGAGGTCCAATAAGATATGAATCAACCGGCAGTAGACATCAATACAGAGAGCAAAATCGCCTTCGATATCAATCAGGTTCGACAGGCCTTTCCTATTCTGAATCAGGAGGTTAATGGCAAGCCTCTGATCTATCTGGATAACGCAGCAAGCGCGCAAAAACCAGAATCAGTGATTAATGCGATTAACGATTACTACTGCCGT
>JBFKTM010000361.1:0-4164 GCA_041636295.1 Oleiphilaceae bacterium | reverse complement strand
TCCAAGAGCCTAGGCGTACATGATCATGGCGGCATTGTTTGGGATGAGTTTGTCGGTTATTGGATCACTATGATTGCGGCGCCGGCTGGTTGGGGCTGGTTGATCGTCGGATTTATTTTGTTTCGCCTGTTTGATATCTGGAAGCCTTGGCCTATAAAGCAGCTAGATAAGAGTGTGGGGGGAGGTTTCGGAATTATGATTGATGATGTTTTGGCTGGCGGGTATGCGCTGGTCTGCTTGCAAGGACTTCATTACGCGCTGCAATAAGTTATTAACTAAATTCAAGCACAATAATACACCTGCCTCTTTCAAAGCAAATATGAATATCATGGTTTATCGAGCTACAATTGAACTCGACTTACCTTTGGCAGCAGGCTGACAATATGTAAAAATCGATCCAGCCCTACCCGTGCTCTTTCTCTGTCTGCATAGGGCCCGCTATCAAATCCTTCTCGCGTAGTAAAATACCATTTATTGCCGACACAAAAAAAGCGATTACTTCGAAACGGAACTTCGCCGAGTTCGCCGTAGCGGGTCTCGAATTCTTGCCTTTCTGATATCATTTCCCAATACCCCCAACTTTATTCTTTTAATTATCACCCCACTTTACAATATTCAATTATTTTTTCAACAACTATTGACAAAACAGCTGATTATTGACAAGGGGTTTGATGCTGAGTTTAGTCTGTCGCTATATCCTGCCTTTCGGGGCGTGTGGCGGGCGGGATATCTATTGCATAACGCCGTGTTAATGGTGACAATTGGTGTTGGTTTTAGGAGGGCTGCATGGTTGGCTAATGAGTATTGATCTATTGGCGATAGACGGCAGGTTCTAAGGAATAATGTTTTTAAGGCAATCTAAAGGGTATATAAATGTTGGCATTGAGTAGGTTGGTGGCGCGCTGGGCGTCGGTAGTGGCGCTTGTCTTTCTGGTCGGTTGTTCTTCGACATCATTGGTGAAAACCTATGATGGTCCGCAGGTCGACCCATCGCGCTCAGCCATTTTAGCAACAGCTGAAGGGATTGAAATTATCTCGGTTAATGGTAAAGCGGTTAAAAAGTATCTGATTCCTGAGCTGGATATAAATTATCAACTGCTGCCTGGTGTGAATACAGTTGTTTTTACTCATGAAACGTTGTGGGCGAAACCTGGGAAAAAGGAGGTTGGGGAGTCAAATGCTGAGTTGGTAGTGACCAAGCCGATGCAGGTTAGTTTTAATGCACGAGCAGGGGAAGTGTATCGCTTCAAATTTGGATACCC
Source organism: Oleiphilaceae bacterium (assembly GCA_041636295.1). Taxonomy (GTDB): domain Bacteria; phylum Pseudomonadota; class Gammaproteobacteria; order Pseudomonadales; family Oleiphilaceae; genus Alkalimarinus. The sequence continues at coordinate 2,902 of JBFKTM010000361.1, read as the reverse complement.
TGAGAGTCGAACAGAGGCCTATCAATTTGCAGAAAACTTCAAGGCAGAGTTACTTGACTCATCAGAGCGTGTAGTCTCTGAATCAACCCCTTATGTGGATGGTGCGAACTCAACAGCATTGGCGGTTTCACCGATAAATGAGGCATCCACGGCTACAGTAGCGGCCATGCCTGTGGTGACCGGTGGTGCTGTGGCGGTATCGACAGCCCCTGTTGCCACGGTGCCGGTTACAGTGGCACCAGCAGGAGCCGGTGGCGCATTGCCCACCATCGATGCACTAAAAGTTTTGTGGGAGAGTGCATCCACTGAAGAGAAAAAGGCTTTTTTGAAGTGGGCGTTTAAGTAGTTACTGATCCAGTACGAAAGTTCTCTTTTCTAGTTGCGCTATTGGCCTCTTCGACCCAAACTTGAAATGGGTATGTCGAATCTTTAGTTAATCGATTTGATAGAGGGGGAGTCAATGCAATCCGTTAGAATGCCCGCCGTCAGCGGGCTTTTTTATACCTCAGAAACCGCTGCCTTACAGGCGGAGATACAGGATTTTCTAGAAAGTGCCAAGCGACACTATGAGCGGCCCTTAGCATTTTCACCTAAAGCGCTTATTGTTCCCCATGCAGGGTATATTTACTCTGGCGTTTTCGCTGCGGCGGCGTACCGTACTATGGGTTGTGCCACTGCTATATCAAGAGTGGTGTTGCTAGGGCCGAGCCATCGTGTGCCGTTGCGAGGCATGGCGTTGTCATCTGCTGATTATTTTAGAACTCCGTTAGGAGATGTGCCGGCCAGCAAGGCGGACTTTAATAAGTTGCTGTCACTTTCTAATGTGACCGTGGATGATCAGGCTCATCTACATGAGCACTGCCTGGAAGTGCAAATTCCGTTTTTACAAGTGGTGTTGGGTGAGTTTGAAATACTGCCTGTTGTGGTTGGGCTAACGCCTCCCCATGAAGTCGCTGCATTGCTGGAAGCAGTTTGGGGAGGGGATGAAACGTTGATAGTGGTGAGTTCTGATCTAAGTCACTATCACCGCTATGAAGAGGCATCCAGATTGGATCGACAGACAACTCAGGAAATAATGAGCTTCGATACACAGCTACATGGTGAGCAGGCTTGTGGTTGCTATGCCGTTAATGGGCTGTTGTATGAAGCAAAGAAAAAGGGGTTGGCAGGTGATGTTATCGTGGTCGCCAATTCAGGAGACACCGCTGGCGATAAAGAGCGTGTAGTGGGGTACGGTGCCTATGCTTTTGGATGATTTTTCCGATAGCGAAAAGCGCATACTGAAAGATATCGCTGTTGAGGCGTTGAGGGAGGCCGTCACAATGCGGCGGAAGCTGCTGGTTGATTTGGAGTGCCCCAAGCGTCTGCTTTTGCCAGGGGCAAGCTTTGTGACACTAACCAAGGGTGGGCAGTTGAGAGGCTGTATTGGTAGCCTGGAAGCCATTCGTCCATTGCTGGAGGATGTTGCACACAATGCCTATAGTGCGGCATTGCATGATCCACGATTTAATCCGGTTGAGGTTGAAGAGCTTGCCGCTGTGGAGTTGTCAATCTCCGTGCTTACCGAGCCGCAAACCGTTGTGGCTGAATCTGAAGCACAGCTGTTAGCTTCACTTGAGCCTGGTGTTGACGGGGTGATCATTGAGGAGGGGCATCATCGTGCGACCTACTTGCCCTCGGTATGGACGCAGCTCCCAGACCCTGTGGACTTTATTCGGGAGCTTAAGCGGAAAGCGCACCTGCCAGCGGCGTACTGGTCCGATTCGATCAAGTGTTATAAATATCAATCGCTTACTATTAAATGATTAAGCCCTTAAGAGAAACTCTCCCGAGCCTGTTTTGATTGTTCTCTGTTTAATAGATAAGGCTCAGCTTTTATCGTTGCTCTGATTGGGCTCGGCTGCTGGGGGCTCTGCGTTGTCTTGGGTTGTGTCTACTTTGGGCGCATTACTACTGAACAGATTGTTGAACAGTTCCATAATATCGTCTATTACCCCTGAGCCTATTTGTAGTAACGAAGGGGGTTGCTCATTATTGCCCGGCTTTAAGTCGTCCAGAGAGTAGGGGGTATGGATGGAGGCTTCGATCTCATCGACGGCTTTCAATAGATATTCACCAAAGTGACCAGGATTTTCCATCATTGTCGGGCATGAGGTAACGCTAATAGTGATTTTTCCATCATAACTGACCACTACCAATACTACGCCAATACCATCAAACAGCGGTGCGGTGCCTACTTGTCGGATAAGTCTGGAACCATTCATATACAGCGGCATTTGTGGGCCGGGGATATTGGTGATTGGTATGTTAAATAGCGGCTTATGGCGTTGCGCCAGCTGGAACTCAGTATAAATTCTGGCTGAGAGTGCAGCAACGCTTGACGGGATTAGCTCGGTCAGGCGGTCGGCCGATATGGCTTGGCTATAGGTTTTAGAGATAACTGCATTTTCGTGAATCTGCCTAATGCGGGCGATAGGATGTTTGATGTTGGTGGCCAGTGATAGCATGGTTGCAGAGAGCTGATTACCAGTTTTCTTTTGCAGGCTTTTTGAGCGAACAGAAATAGGCGTCATTGCAATGAGTGGTGACGTTGGTGTCGCCTGGTGGTCTTTTAAGTAGTGGTGCAGGGCTTCGGCGCAGATGCCCATGACGATGTCGTTAATTGTGGTGTCTTCAATCTCTTTGCGAATGCCTTTAATGCGCTCCAGCGGGATTTCAACGTAATGCAGTGCTCGCTTGTCGCTGATGGTGTTGTTGAAGGCGGTTCGAGGTGCGCTAAAGAGTGCTGGTGGCAGGTTTAGGTTTCTTAACCGTTGTAGCAGGACGGTATAAAACGTTGATGCGGCGGTCTCTTTGGCCAAATTCGCAAGTCTGAACGGGGTGTTCATGGCGTTACCATAGG
>JBFKTM010000360.1:0-4174 GCA_041636295.1 Oleiphilaceae bacterium | reverse complement strand
GGATCCTACGGTCAAGCCGTAGGGGGATGCAAGGCAATGCCATTAACTTAAGGGCATATAACTTGAACACATGCATCTTGGTAGCCTTGCATGAAAGGAGGAACGACTGGAATCAAGGTTTATACCATCGAAATTTAACGATTTTCGGTGACATTATTAGCATCAGAATTAAAAACCTTGATTCCGCTTCGCTGCATGCAAGGCTACGATTAGGGCTTCTGTGTTAAGTTAATGGCATTGAGATGCAAGGGGGAGTGGTTACGCTTATTTTTTATTTTTAAGGTCAGAAGATTTGTTGTTTGCGCTATAATCTCTTCCTTTTTTGATAATGAGAATGCTCCATGCAAAATACCTCCCAGGTAGTTACCAGAAATCTCAACTTATTAGACGGCGATTCGCTATTAGTTATAGGGATGCCCGACGATGATCTATTGCGGGAGTTGGATTACCAGCAAGCGTTTACCTGGGACTTTTCAGTTTACTCAACTTTAAAAAATCGTGGTTTAGAAAAACTATCTTGGGGCGCACAGCTGGATTCGGAAGCGTCGTTCAGGCAAGTGCTGATGTTTATGCCTAAATCAAAGCCCGAACTTGATCTCATGTTTGAGATGGTTTCATCAAATATGGCAATGGGCGGTGAGTTATTTCTGGTAGGCGAGAAGAAAGAAGGTATTAACAGCGCAGCAAAGAAACTGACGGCAATTGGCGAGCATCCTGAAAAGCTGGATATGGCACGTCACTGCCAACTATGGAGTGTTATTAAAACGGTTGAAAGTAAACCGTTTAATCTCGATGCCTGGTTAGAAGAGTATGAAATAGTGTCGGGAGATGAGTCACTGACAGCAGTATCGATCCCTGGCGTGTTTAGCCACGGTCGACTAGACGAGGGTACTGAGCTTCTGCTTGAGAATTTAGGGAAGATCCCTTCGGGCAGGTTGCTGGACTTTGGCTGTGGTTGCGGTGTTCTCGGATCAATGCTTGCAAAACAGAACCCGGAAGCATTGGTCGAGATGGTGGATATCAATGCACTATCACTCTATTGTGCCGAAAAAACACTCGCTCGAAATGGCCTGAAAGGAAAAGTCTACCCGTCCAACGGCTTGCAGGATGTTACGGGGCGATTTAACGGTGTGTTCACCAACCCTCCTTTCCATAGTGGTGTTAAAACCAACTACACGGTAACTGAGACCTTTATCCGAAAACTACCCGACCATATGACTAAATGGGCGCCCTTGCGAATGGTCGCCAATAACTTTCTGAAATATTCCGAGCTTATTGAGAAAGCGTTGGGCAGCTGTGATATTGTGACTGAAAATAGTAAGTTTAGGATCTATAAGTCGTATAGGTGAGCTTGTTCTAGGTTCTAGGTTCAAGATTCTAGGTTCAAGATTCTAGGTTCTAGGTTCTAGGTTGAGTGTAGAGAGGGAAGGTTATGTTAATTGAGTTTGAAGCACTATCGTCTGCGAATATCTATCACCTGATGACTCAATCGTTGATACCGAGGCCTGTTGCCTGGGTGCTCACTGAAAATGAAGATAAATCGCTTAATCTGGCACCTTTCTCTTACTTTACAGCCGTGAGCAGTAACCCTCCCTTGATCATGATTTCAGTGGGTAAAAAACCGTCAGGTGAGTTTAAGGATACGCGCGTTAATATTGAGCGAGCCAAGCACTTTGTGATTCATATAGCACACCGGGAGCTAGCATCGGTCGTGACGGAAACCTCACGAACACTGCCCCTTGGTGAGTCAGAAGTGATCCGTAGCGGATTGGACGTCACACCCTTTGATAACTTTCCGCTACCTCGTCTCGATGCATGCCGCATTGCCATGGCGTGTGAGTTGTATGAAGTAAAAGAGATTGGGCCAGCCCCTCAAACGCTGATATTTGGGGAAATCAAAGCGCTGCACATCGATGATCAATTTGTTGCAACAGATGCACAAGGCCGCCTTAAAATTGATGCGGGTGGTATTGATCCGTTGGGGCGGCTAGGGGCTAGCGAATATTCCACCCAAGGGGGGATAATTACTATTCCTCGACCGGAATAGTAGCGGTTACGGTTTCTGAATAAACGCTAAGGGTAGCTGTTTACTATTAAGCACCGTAATAGCTGGCTGCTTCTACGCTTTTAAATCGATTTGCCGACTTTTCGTATTCACGATAGTGAGAGTTTATCCAACAGCTGGGCAAGGCCTCGCCTGAAAGAAAACGCAGATCCGCTTTGGGGATAATTTCAGGGTCTGACAGATCTTCCCCCCATTGCAGTTGTCCGGCAATATCATCATGAAACGGGTTCATTAACGACTGAATATCAACAACATCGACTAATTTTCCAGTAGATTCCTGTTTGAATAACATTGAAAAACCTCCCCCTGGGGTATATGTCTAAATTATAGACAAAAATTATAGACAAAAATAGAAGATCTTCTAATGAGCTGTATAAATGAGTTTTACTAATGAATAACCCTGCTAACCTCGAAGACCGTAATTTTGATGGACTTGCCGAACACTTTAAGAAAAAGATCTATGACTCCCCAAAGGGCGAGATCCGGTTACAACTGCTTTGGGAAGATCTGGAAGAGAATCTGCTACAGGGGTTAGATAAACAGCAGCTTCTTTCGGTATTGGATGTGGGCGGGGGGATTGGGCAGATCTCTGCGAAACTCGCGAATAATGGTCATAGGGTTACATTAACGGATGTCTCTAACGATATGTTAGCGCTGGCAGAGGCACATTTTAGTGAACAGCAGGTCTGTGGGTCTCGCTATCAGATAAAACAGATGTCGATTAACGAGTTGACGCAATTGACTCAAGGCCCTTTTGGCCTGGTGCTGTTTCATGCCGTGCTGGAGTGGCTGGTTGACCCTCAGGCAGGTTTGAAACAGGTGATGGATCAGGTGCGTGATGGGGGCTATCTGTCGTTAATGTTTTACAACAAGCACTCGGTCATTATGAAAAACCTGTTAAAAGGTAATTTCCGCAAAGTCGTATCGAACAACTTTGTAGGGGAACGAGGCGGGCTAACTCCCATTAGTCCACTAGATCCGGTGGAGGTCTACGGCTGGCTGGAAGAAGCCGGTTTTTCGGTGATAAGTAAAACCGGCGTGCGTGTGGTGCATGACTACTTGTCGAGGGATCTGCAAAAGAGCCGTAGCTTCGAAGACATTCTACATATGGAAAAACTGCTCTGTCGCCAAGAGCCCTATGTCTCATTGGGTCGCTATATTCACGTAATCGCCCAAAAAACGGACCAGAGCTAAGATAACAAACAGGTAACAGTAAACAGTCCACTGTTACCTATCTACTGCCTGCTGTCCGCTGTCCACTGTAAACTTCAATCACAGCTGTGCCCATACTTCGACGCGGCCATTTTTAAATACCCCTTTGTTTCCATCCGTGGTTGCGAGGGGCATATATTGACCGTAACCGGTATAGGCCTTAATCACTTTACCTCTTTTCTTCAGGGCTTTTTTTACCGAAAGAGCCCTTATCTCAGAAATTAGCTGTGCGCGAAGTTCATTTGACTGTCGATCGGAGTAGCCAATTAACATGATATTTTCCGGGGCCAGTTCATGCTGATCGATAAAAGCGATTAGTCGCTCTAAATCCCGTTCTGCTTTATTGTCCAACCGGGTTCTCCCTTCGGAAAACCGAAAATTAACAGACAGTCGTTGATAGCCGTTAACCAGTTTTTTAAAGGTGTCCGGTACAGTGGGGTCTTCTGCCGGTTGGGAGGCGATGATATTTTGTGATACGAACCCTGTGTCGTTAACCACTTCCTGCCCTTCATAGGCTCCGGTATAGGCGATAAACTCGTTAACGAGGTTGTTACTGTTATTCGATGATGTGTAGAAATAGAGCCGTCGGGCGAGCGGGTAGTCTTCGGTGGCAATACTGAGCTGAACTGGCAACAGTGCCCTGGATTCACCATCAGAAACGGCTAAGACTTTGCTATTGTTGATTGATGCAACGCCGGTAAATCCAATTGCGCCGGGGTCGTTGCTGACCGTTTCTGACAGCTGATCATTAGACTCAAATCGGCGGGCGCTGGTTGAGAGTGTATGCTTCTTACCTAAAACCAGATTTTTGAAGGTATCCCATGTGCCAGAATTATTATCACGGGCGTAGAGGGATACGGGTTGATCTTGGCCCCCCAGTGCTTTCCAGTTACTGAT
>JBFKTM010000359.1:0-4181 GCA_041636295.1 Oleiphilaceae bacterium | reverse complement strand
TGGCAACCGGAACGAGACCAGTGGGGCGCATTCCCGAAAAACCAAAATGATCCTCTCGGCCCTCCTAATCGCAAGCTTCGTCTATGGACGGCACAGTACCGAATATTTGTTCCGGCTGATGGCACTTTGCAATGGAACGGCTCTGGTTTTAGCAACATTACCCATGGCATAGGAGCACCACTGGGTTATGTCGCGGCAAAGAAACTCTCTGCCGATGGCGTCTACAATGCACATACGCTAGGCCCAGAACACGGACTCAAACTACTGGTCAACCACCGACTGGACGGATACGTTATCGAAACTCTATATGGCCATAATATTATTCAACAGTTGGGATTAACTGACGAAATCAGTACCCTGCCTCACCCCTATTTCGAAGCCGATTGGTATCTGGTGCTGTCACATCAATATCGAACTCATAATCCGAGTGACACCAATCATCTATGGCAAAATCTCGAGAAGGCCAGGAATCAGGTCATCACTGAAAAATGATTCAGCATTGGTAAGTTATGGACCTTTATCCCCTTTTAAGCCGCGCTATCTTCGCCAATACTTCGCGCCGAGTAGTGGTTAAGCAGGCTTTATCACAACCTATCTGATCAATGAACGGGAGGGAAAAGATTAAAATGTCGTCCGGCACATGCTCAAGAATGTCGAGCGCTTTTGGAGGGTGTTTATCGATGACATACTCAATGACCTGCTTAATTTTGCTCGTTTTCAGGCCAATCAGAATTTCAGCCGCATGACGGCTATCCAGATAGACAGCGGTCTCCCCAATGTAGTCAACCGGCAACCCGGTAGTGACGCCTAAGGCTTGTTTAACTGTTAACTTATTGGTAATTCTGGCCGCAATGGAGGGTTCGATATATTTTGGCGTGATGCTATGGAGTATGAAGTTCGGAATAAATTTCATCATCATGGACATCGATTCAAAAAGTCGGTCCAGTCCGGCTTGCTCCCGATTTACAATACACTCGATATAGTTTCGAAGCTCATCAAGCTGTGGCTCGGACAGCTCTCTAAAAAATGTTGGAGTGGGGGCTTCGGTCAGCTCAATTAGATATTCCAGGCTGGTTGACGGTTTGCTCATCGTTGCTCGATCCTTGTTTTTTATCCAACATTACGTGTTTTGCTGTCAACTTGCCATATTCTCTGATTCGCGCTTGGCTGATTTTAACCAGCAACAGTTATAACTTTCAGAACTTATCCTTATGGGTCAGGTTAACGTATAATCACCCGCCAATTTACTCTACCTTTTTTGTAAGCAACGACTCAATGAATACAATTAACACCAGTCAGTATCCTGACCAACTCAACAGCAAAACGACACACATTCAACAAACCTTTGCTGAATTTACGCTACCTGAACTGGAAATATTTGCCAGCAAGCCAAGTCATTTCCGTTTGCGAGCAGAGTTTCGCATCTGGCATACGGGCGATCGCTGTCATTATGCGATGTCGGAAAAGGGCAATAATAGAAATATCTATGAAGTGACGGAATTCCCTATTGCTTCGCAATTAATCAATGAGTTGATGCCAGCACTGTTGCAAGAAATCAACACCACCCCCGCACTGAAGCACCGTCTGTTCCAGGTGGAGTTTCTCACGACGCTCAGCGGTGACGCGCTTATTACCTTGATCTATCACCGCCAGCTCGATGAGCAGTGGCAAACCCTCGCCCTGGCGCTGCAACAAAAACTCGGTGTGTCGATTATTGGCCGGGCAAAAAAACAGAAACTGGTACTTGATCGTGACTACGTCATTGAAGAACTGCAGGTAAATGGCAGCACTTACCAATACAAGCAAATTGAAGGTGGTTTCACACAGCCCAACGGCGAGATGAACCAAGCCATGCTGGCCTGGGCACAGTCATGCTCAGAGATTATCAACCCCGATAAACGTAGCGATCTGGTTGAGCTTTATTGTGGCAATGGTAATTTCTCGATTGCCCTGGCTGGGCACTACCGCAAGATATTGGCCACTGAAATATCCAAAACATCGGTCTATGCCGCCCAGTACAATATTCAGGAAAACAACATCGACAACCTGATCATCGCTCGCCTCTCCAGCGAAGAGTTTGTACAAGCGCTACAGGGGCAACGTGAGTTTCGTCGATTGGAGGGTATTGATCTTTCAGACTACCAATTTGATAGTGTGCTGGTAGACCCCCCACGAGCGGGCCTTGATGATGAGTCGGTCAAACAAGTACAGTGCTATGACAATATCATCTATATTTCATGCAACCCCGAAACGCTCAGTAATAACCTGAAGGTACTGACCGAAACCCATCACATCAAACGCTTTGCACTGTTTGACCAGTTCCCCTATACCCACCACATAGAGTGTGGTGTTCTGCTGAGTCGAAAATAGCGTGTCACTTAACGCTATTTTCGAGGGCTTTTGAACTAGCCGTAAAAACTATAGACCGGCACCAGGTCAGTTCGCTTGGAGGCCGGTAGGATCTCATTGATCAGGTTATCCAGAATCAACGGCTCCTGGTCAGGCTGTTCGTAGTATGCCAGCACCATATGCGCCTGGTTGAACTTCAGGGCTTTCACGTAGGTGATCCGAAGATTTTCAGCCGGCACTCCCATTACTTTTAACGTGAAATACTTTGCGATGGCGTAGTCTTCACAATCCCCCGCATTGGTGGCGAGTAGCTCTAGTGGAGTGGCCCAGTAATCTTCCTGGCCCCAGTGTGCCAGATCTGACTTAAAGCGGGTTTGGTTGAAGAATGAATTAACCCTTTCCAGCGTTCGACCGACATCCTGATCTAATGGCAGACTAGCCAGGGTTTGCCAGCGCTCAATACGTTCTCTTGCGGACGCCCCATAGTTGGTTTCAATTTCACCCATCAGTCGCTCGTCCAGAACCGTATCGTCACCAATAATTTTCTCAAACCACCCCTTAGACTCCTGATCACTATACTGATTCCAGCGCTCAAGCACTTCTGACAACTTTGATGCTTTAAACGCTTCCAACCGTTTAAAGTTATAGGAAGAGGCTCGCATCTTATGGGCGGGTGTAATATTCTCTTTCAGGGTGCTTAGCTCCCAGTCAGATCTATCCCCGATAGTACTCCCCAGACGGGGGACATTAATCGCATTCGTTGCACCTGCATACAGCATTAATCCGGTCATGGCAGACACGGCCAACATTCGTTGAAGTCTCATCATAGGTTGTTTATTTCCTAGCGTTAAAAATGGTTACTACTACTGAATATGTTTATTGGCCGGGTGTTTTTGATTCTATTTATTTATTACCCACGCACTTATATATTTATTGGTTATGTCAAAAGTCGTGCCACATACCCGCAAAGCTAATAAACATCATATTGCTAACCCATTTACATCAAGTAAATTACCGCACAGCCCCGTCAAACAGGGCGATAACGCTCACTCACTGTTGCCTTTTAGCAACAGCCATTTATGGTCTTTACTTAATTGAGAAAGAAAACAGTGCGTTGAACTGTCGCTAAAAAGCAACAGGGGGAGCAATGAGTTCGATTAAAAGTAAAACCGTTGGCCTCGCTACCGCGACATCTCAGCGCACTATGACATTTCAGAACACCACAGCCATTCAGAGCACCTGAGATGAAGCTCAATGCGCTGCCGATGATTGCACAAGTCATTATCGGTAACCTGTTTATCACCCTGCCACTGGCCTTTGCTACCGGCTATATTTTGTTTGAGATGGATCGACAGAACACGGTCCAGCAGCAGCTGATCAGTAGCGCAAACCAGGTCGGACGACTGGGTTATATGGTCGAAGGTCAGCTCAAGGAGATCGAACGCACCACCAAACAACTCAGTGTGCTACAAGCCGAGCCGCTCAAAAGGCTACTTATCACCAAGCAACAGCAGCTACAGACATCGCTCAAGACACTCGACTCACTCCTTCCCACCACCACTATTTCACCTGACGTGTTTGAAACCCTTAACAGCCTGTTGGAGCGCATTAATCCGATACTAGAGGCGACTCAAGCCATTGACGTAGCCGCCCCCACCGCCACCCCAAACAGCTCCGCCGAGCCTGTCGAACAGCAGCTCAATACCCTCTTCCGTGATGCCAGGGCAAGTGCCCTTATCATCACCCAGAGCACTCAGCAGTGGGTTGACCAACAAGTCATCAGGCTTGAGCAAGCGCTCAATGAGACTTACAAAAATCTTCTTATTTTGGCG
>JBFKTM010000358.1:0-4189 GCA_041636295.1 Oleiphilaceae bacterium | reverse complement strand
GTTCTGCCTCAACGTCTTGTGGAGAGAACCAGTGCTTGCCACCATTTTCATCTTCGCGATAGAAGGTTTCCGCGAGAACCATACCTTGGCATAGTAGCCGCTTAAAGGGCTCGTCAGAGGTGACCAGTCCAACATCCCGTAGCAATTTGTGGAAGAAACGTGCATAGAGCAGGTGAAGGATAGCGTGCTCGATACCGCCAATATATTGGTCAACGGGCAGCCAGTAGTTAGCCGCTGCACTATCCAGCATCCCTTCGTCATAGTTGGGGCTGCAGTAGCGTGCATAGTACCAGGACGACTCCATAAAGGTGTCAAAGGTATCGGTCTCTTTAAACGCGGGTTGACCATTAAACTCTGTTTTGGCCCATTCCGGATCGCTCTTGATTGGAGACTTCACACCATCCAGTTCGACATCTTCTGGCAGTTCAACCGGTAGGCGATCCAACGGAGCAGGAATCGCTGTGCCATCTTGAAGTGTCATCATCGGAATAGGGGTTCCCCAATAGCGCTGACGTGATACACCCCAGTCCCGGAGGCGGTAGTTTACAGTTTTCTGTCCTTTGCCTTCCGTTTCCAGCCATTCAGCAATGGCATTGAATGCCTCTTCTGACGTTAGGCCGGTAAACTTTCCTGAGGAGACCAGAATGCCTTTGTCGGTGTATGCGTTTTCCTGTATGTCTATTTCAGTACCGTCTTTGGGTGAAATGACCTGCTTAATAGGAAGGCCGAATGTCAGGGCGAACTCGTGATCACGTTCATCATGACCGGGCACTGACATAACGGCACCTGAACCGTAATCCATCAGGACAAAGTTGGCGACCCAAACCGGGACATCTTCACCGGTAATAGGGTGAACAACGGTGAGACCCGTTTCCATGCCTTTCTTTTCCATAGTGGCCATATCGGCTTCGGCGACCTTGGTGTTCTTACACTCGTTAAGAAACTCACTCAATTCAACATTGTTTTTAGCTTGTTGAAGTGCCAGAGGGTGTTGTGCGGCAATGGCAACATAAGTGACCCCCATTAAGGTGTCAGGGCGCGTCGTGTAGACCGTGAGTTGCTCTTCGCTATCTTTTAAAGCGAAGTTCAGCTCAACGCCTTCAGAGCGTCCAATCCAGTTGCGTTGCATGGTTTTAACTTGTTCTGGCCAGTCATCCAGCTGATCAAGATCGTTTAGCAACTCTTCAGCATAATCGGTTATTTTGATGAACCACTGAGGAATTTCCTTGCGCTCAACAATCGCGCCTGAACGCCAGCCGCGGCCGTCAACGACCTGTTCGTTCGCCAGAACCGTTTGGTCAACCGGATCCCAGTTAACTGTGGCATTTTTCTTGTAAACCAGCCCCTTTTCATACAGCTTGGTGAAGAACCACTGCTCCCATTTGTAATACTCTGGGCGACAGGTCGCCAGCTCTCTGTTCCAGTCATAGCCGAAGCCCAGCTGCTTCAGCTGGTTCTTCATATATTCGATGTTTTCGTAGGTCCACTTGGCGGGAGCAACGTTGTTTTTGATGGCAGCATTTTCCGCAGGAAGGCCAAATGCATCCCAGCCCATAGGCTGCATAACATTTTTACCCTGCATGCGCTGATAGCGGGAAATAACATCGCCGATGGTATAGTTGCGCACATGACCCATGTGGAGCTTGCCGCTTGGGTATGGAAACATGGAGAGACAGTAGTATTTCTCTTTGCTTTCATCTTCAACCACCTGGAAACTCTTGTTAGTTTCCCAGTAGTTTCTCGCTTGTTCTTCGACCTGTTGTGGTTGGTATTGCTCTTCCATTGTTCCTGCTTTTTTTGTCATCAACGTTCTTGCCATCAAAATGGGCCGCTTGTGTTATTCACGGGCAACCCTCTGAGAATTAATGCCTTGGATCAAGTGTGGCTATTTCAAAATGTGCCAAACTCAATTTACGGTATGTACTTTACATAGCGTATTCCATTTAAGAAAACTTTTTACTATTTTCTTAAAATTAAAGCTGTTAGCTCGCTATTCGGTGCTAATGGACTGTTATCCAAAGAGCGTTTGGTGTGTTTGGCGCCCTGTATTGGTCTTCTACTAGGTTGTTCTAGTATGTTTTATTAACACAGGTACAAAAAACTGTCCAAACAAAAGGCGATATTCTAACCTACTAATGGAGATACAGGTAGGGGGAAAGGGCGATGACTAAACCAGAATTACCAAAACATTCAGAGCAAGCGGCTACTGTGTACAATCGAATATTAGAGCGTATTGACCACTCAATCGCCGATATTGAGGAGCGAACGTGGGAGACCTTGAAACGTGAAATTGATGAGGCGATCGAGTTCGAGTATGACGTTGCTGAATTAACGCGGGAAGAAATAGATCTGCTTGGGGCTTATATCAAGCGTGATCTAAAGGACCTCTACCACTATATCGAAGAGACAGGGGAGGGGGTTAAAGAGTGGTTTAAGCTGGATATTTCTCTGATTGAAAAGAAAGTGAGAGATACACTGCTGTCTATTGCAGACAAATCCATCGTTGAGCAGGTCGCCTTAAAGCAAAAAATCGAACACAAGCCCGGTGACTATATCAGTGGGGAGTTAGCCTGTGCAGGAATGTTAAGGTGTCTGGGGTGTGGTTATATGATGTGCCTAACGGACAATGCCCGCATCGAAGATTGCCATCAATGCGGGGGGCACTATTTTAGGCGCGTTACCTCACGCTGGCCGCGCGATCCTGAAATGGAGCCATAGCCTGCGCGCGATGAGAATAATGGCACATAAAAGCAGAATGGGGGTTGAGCCCAGATAGCTGAACGGGGTTCGTCCTCCCATTGCATAAACCTCTCCTGTCAGTACAGTCTGAACGAACTGCTCCGACTGCGACAGGATGGAGCCGTCAGGCCCAATAATGGCGCTAATACCGTTATTAGTGCCCCTGATAAGATATCTGGCGTTTTCGAGGGCTCTCATCTGAGCCATTTCCAAGTGTTGTAGCGGGCCAATTGAGCTTCCAAACCAGCTGTCGTTACTGATGGTGAGCAGATAGTCTGCGGTGTGTGCGTTTTGCATTACAAAGTCTGGATACACAATTTCATAACAGATGTACGGCGCGACGCTTCTTATTGACTCACGTAAGGGCGGTTGGTCTGTGTCGCCAGCGGAAAAGCTTGACATCGGAAGGTCGAAAAAGCTGATCAGTCCTCTTAGTAGCTCTTCCAGGGGGACATACTCGCCAAAGGGAACCAGCTTCTGTTTATGATAAATACCATCACCACTACCTGTGCTGAAAATACTGTTATGTATTTTGACGGTATTGGTTGTTCCGTCATTTTGTCGGTAGGGGATGCCAGAAATCAGGGTGCTGCCTTGTGCTGCTGCCTGTTCCGAAATTTGGTTTATGAGGGGGATTGCCTGATCGTATAAAACCGGAATGGCGGTCTCAGGCCAGACAATGAGTTGTTTGCCCCAATGGGGGGCCGTTAGCTGTTGATAGGTTTTAATGCTTTGAAGTCGATATTCCGGCTTCCATTTTAGCTCCTGGGGGATATTTCCTTGAACGGTAGCAACCGATAAGGGGGTTTCATTTTTGATGTAACCCCATTCAATGTTGCCTGCAATGGCACCGAGCATCCAGAGTATGGTGACGGAAGCAATAAAGCTGGCAGGTAATATCTTTCGACTAGGTGTTGCTGTTCTGGAGTTAATGGTTGCATGTTCTGTATTGGTCAGGCTTTCAGTGGTTTTTGCTAGAAGCTTGGAGTGTCAAATAAAATACCAGATATCACTTCCTGAGAGACAGATGATAAACGTAATGCCATGCACGCCCAGCACGCCAGCCCAGCCGGAAAGCGGTGTGTTCAGATGCCCATATCCCAGGTAAAGCCAGGGAAAGCCAGTCAGAAACCAGCTTCTAAACCAGTCTCCTAAGACCCATACGGCCGGAAACGTAAAGGCTGACCAGCGATCATTACCGTTAAAAAGCTTTCTATAGAACCAGAAAACAGCGGCGGGGAATAATGCGATAGCGGCAACAAACAATACGGTGAGTGTGACTGCTAGTGGTACCGAGGCGTAGCCGAAATTATGAATGCTGACATAAACCCAGGAGGCCCCCGATCCAAATAGCCCCAGTCCGAATAACCAGCCGTAACGCAAGCTCTTTCTGCTATCGGCGTGTTGTAAACCCAGCATGACAAGGGTTATCGACACAATGCCCAGTGGC
>JBFKTM010000357.1:0-4191 GCA_041636295.1 Oleiphilaceae bacterium | reverse complement strand
TGTGAGGCTCAGTAGTGTTTGTGTCTGATGAAGTCATGAGGGTGCTATTCTAATGGCGTTAAATACCAAACAGGGGGTTGGTAATACACCTGTATCACAGGTGTATTCTGTTGGCCTGAAGCAGTCGAATGGATCGATTGTCTGCATTGAGTATGGTGAATTTGAAACCACTAAATTTGACGCTTTCACCGCGGCGAGGTAAACGACCAAACTGTTGTAGTACCAGGCCGCCAATGGTGTCAAAGTTATCTTCATTTAATTCAAGATTGAAGAACTCATTGAAATCCTCAACCGGGGTGATGGCTTTAATAATGTATTCGCCAGCACCACGTTCTTTGATCATGGCTTCTTCGTCAATATCGTGCTCATCTTCTATTTCACCGACGATCTGCTCCAGTACGTCTTCGATGGTAACCAGCCCGGCAATGCCGCCATATTCGTCCACGACCAGTGCCATATGATTGCGAGTGGCTTTGAACTCTTTTAACAGCTGGTTGAGTCGCTTGCTCTCAGGGACAAAGGTGGCGGGACGTAAAACATCGGTTAAAGCGTCCTTCTTGAGCTCTCCCTTCAATGCCATTGGCAGTAAGTCTTTGGCCAATAAAATCCCAATAATTTCATCGGGGGACTCACCGATGACGGGGAAGCGGGAGTGTGCTGAGTCAATAATGTCGTCCAGGTACTCTTCGGGTTCTTGAGAGGCTTTGACGGTAATCATCTGAGAGCGCGGTATCATGACTTCGCGCACTTGCATGTCGATTACTTGCATGGCGCCCTCTATGATACTCATAGAGTCTGTGTCTATTACATCCCGCTCCTCTGCTGCCCGGAGTATTTCGGTGATGTCTGCAGCTGACTGAGGGTCTGCTGAAAAGGCTTGTGATATTTTCTCCAGCCAGGACTTGCTGCCCTGACCGCTTGTCGAGTTGTCTTCGCTCATTAGCTTTGTTCCTGATCCTCGTAGGGGGCAGGATAACCTAGTTCCTTAATAATTTCAGTTTCAAGCCCTTCCATTATCAGGGCCTCCTCGTCTTCAATGTGATCGTATCCTTGCAGGTGGAGCACGCCGTGTACGATCATGTGAGCCCAGTGGGCTTCGGTTTTTTTATCTTGCTGCTTCGCTTCCATCTCAACAACTGGGGCACAAACAACCAAGTCTCCCAATGAAGACTCTCCCAGTAAGTGTATATCGATTCCCGGGGGCGCTTCAAATGGAAAAGACAAAACGTTGGTTGGCCCGGTTTTGCCACGGTAAGTTTGATTCAATTCGCTGCTTTCTGCAATATCGACGATTCTGATAGTTACTTCAGTGTCACTGTCTGGTGATTGATGTGCCTGATTGGCCCACTGCTTGAGTTGTTGCAGGGTGGGTAGCTGCTTGCTCTCAGACTCAACCTGGAGGTCAATATGGATCGTCATGAAGGGGCTCGCTGAGACGGATTATTGGGTTTTGAGTGAGTCGCCTGACTAGTCGCTGTATTGTGGGCATCATAGGCTTCTACAATTCGCTGCACCAGTGGGTGACGAACCACATCTTTTGAGGTGAAGTGGGTAAAACCAATCCCCTTGACCTTGGAAAGCACATCTTCGGCGTGTTTAAGGCCGGATGCGACACCTTTCGGTAGATCAATCTGGGTTATGTCGCCGGTAATCACGGCGGTTGAGCCAAAACCGATGCGAGTCAGGAACATTTTCATCTGTTCGCGAGTGGTGTTTTGGCTTTCATCAAGAATAATGAACGAGCTGTTGAGTGTTCGCCCTCTCATAAAGGCCAGTGGCGCTATCTCAATGATATTTTTATCGATTAATCGAGTGACCTGGTCAAACCCCAGCATTTCGTAGAGCGCATCATATAGTGGGCGTAAGTAAGGGTCCACTTTTTGTGCCAGATCGCCCGGTAGAAAACCGAGTTTTTCACCGGCTTCTACTGCAGGTCTGACTAGCAGTATCCGTTTCACCTCTTCATTTTTTAACGCCTCTACGGCACAGGCGACGGCGAGATAGGTTTTGCCTGTGCCAGCAGGTCCAATCCCGAAATTAATGTCGTGCGTCTTGATATTGCGCACATAATCTAGCTGGTTGTCTCCACGTACTTTGACTTGAACCTTGGAGGCCTTAATGATCTGAAAGGCTTCGCTGATCGAGCTGACCGTATTTGAAATATCCAGCCCTGACTCTCTGATAAACAGGTGTATCAATTCGGGGTCGAGGGAGGCACCTGCTTCGGTCTCACGGTATAGATGCTTGAGGATTTCTACCGAGGCTTGGGTGGCTTTGTTGTCACCTGATAACTTGAAAAGATTGCCACGATAATTGATAGCAACGCCCATGCGTCGCTCTATCTGTTTGAGGTTTTCATCAAACTGGCCACATAGCGCGGCCAGTCGATGATTGTCGCTCGGTTCAAGGTGAACCTGCTTGGATTCGCTGCTGGTCAAATTGTTTTATGTCCGTCTGCCATTACTGTGTAAGTTAGAACACTCTATTAGTATTTTAGTTCGTCGATTCGCTGGCCGCGAAGAGAATTTGGCAAAGCATCAACAATTTCAACATCGACAAAATGACCAATGACACTGGTATCGTCGGTGCGGAAGTTAACGACCCGGTTATTCTCGGTGCGTCCCTGTAATTCACCCGGATCTTTCTTAGAATGACCGGTAACCAGAATTCGCTGTTGGGTTCCGACCATCTTACGGCTGATATCCTGCGCCTGCTGCAGAATACGCTGTTGCAATATAGCCAGTCGCTCTTTTTTGGTCTCATCAGAGATATCATCCGGCAGGTCTGAGGCCGGAGTGCCGGGGCGTGCGCTGTAGATGAAGCTGAACGAGGTATCGAAACCAATCTCTTGAATGAGATTCATGGTGTCGGTAAAGTCTTTGTCACTTTCGCCCGGAAAGCCGATGATAAAGTCCGATGAAATGCTCATGTCGGGGCGTATCTTGCGCAGTCGTCTAATCTTGGATTTGTACTCCAGCGCCATATGACCCCGTTTCATTGCCGCCAGAATGCGATCTGATCCGCTTTGAACCGGAAGGTGAAGGTGGCTGACCAGTTCAGGTACTTCAGCATACACATCGATCAGACTGTCGGAGAACTCGACCGGGTGAGAGGTAGTGAAACGAATACGGTCAATACCCTCAATGGAGGCGACATAAGTAATTAATTCGGCCAGATCCATGGTATCGCCATCGTGAGTCTCTCCACGATAGGAGTTTACATTCTGGCCCAGCAGGTTAACTTCTCGCACCCCTTGGCTGGCAAGGTGTACGATTTCGGCAATGACGTCGTCAACAGGGCGGCTGACTTCTTCACCTCGGGTATAGGGCACTACACAAAATGTGCAGTATTTGCTGCAACCTTCCATAATGGAGACGAAGGCTGAGGGGCCATCGGCTTCAGGTTCGGGCAGGCGATCAAACTTTTCGATTTCGGGGAAGCTGATATCTACAATGCCGACGCCACCTTTTTCTGATGCATCGATCATTTCTGGCAGGCGGTGCAGTGTTTGCGGGCCAAATACCATATCGACAAAAGGCGCTCGGCCCATAATGGCTTCACCTTCCTGACTGGCGACACAGCCACCCACGCCGATTTTCAGGTTGGGGTTGCTGTCTTTGAGTTTTTTCCAGCGTCCCAGCTGATGGAACACTTTCTCCTGGGCCTTTTCACGGATCGAGCAGGTATTTAACAGCAGAATGTCTGCTTCATCTGCATTGTCAGTCAGTACCACCTCGTGACTGTCCTGAAGTAAATCCGCCATACGTGATGAGTCATACTCATTCATTTGACAGCCGTGAGTCTTGATAAATAACTTCTTTGTCGCCATTGTGCTTGTACTACTATTATCTGTGTTCTGAAAATGCCCAGGTCGCCCCTGATTAACCAATACCATTGATTTAAGTGGTTGTAGCTTTATGTAGGTCGGGTTTTAACCCGACACAATTCAAATAATACCCGTAAATCAAATCTCGTGGCGCTATCTAACATCAGTGTCGGGTTGAAACCCGACCTACAATTTTAGACTTGATCTTAAATTAATTGCATTGCCTGATTGATCGCGCATTATACCTTGCAGATTGGTCTATTAGCTAGTGTCGGTGAAATCCTGGCGGTCTATGTTTCTTGCAGCGAACTGATTAACTGTGCCGCATCCTATGATATGATTGCCGCCCTTTAACGGCTTTGACT
>JBFKTM010000356.1:0-4192 GCA_041636295.1 Oleiphilaceae bacterium | reverse complement strand
CACGCTCCCTGGCGGACCACATGCACTTTAACGTACCGCTGTGGACGCCCTACATTAAAAGTATGGGCATTGTTGAAGGCACCCGTGAAAACTGCCGTGCCCTGATGAATGATCGTCAGTCGGTACTGGTGTTTCCGGGCGGGGCCCGTGAAGTGTTTAAGCGCAAGGGTGAGTCATACAAACTGGTCTGGAAAGAGCGTGTGGGGTTTGTGAAAATGGCTCTTGAGCACGGTTATGAGATCGTTCCCTTTGCCAGTGTCGGCCCTGATAATGCCTACTCTGTAATGTTGGATGCAAATGATATTGCCAACGGGCTAGGTGCTCGATTCAAACGTAGTCGCTTCTATCAAAAGACACTGCGTAACGGCGACATGATTCCGCCAATCACCCGTGGTATTGGTCTGACGGCGATACCGCGACCCGAGCGATTTTACTTCTCTTTTGGCGAGCCCATCGCCACCGCTCACTTACAGGACAACGCGGATGATAAAGAGGATGATAAGGACGTACTGTTCGGCATAAGAGAGCAGGTTGCAAAGGCTATTGATAGCCAAATTGGTGACTTGTTGCAGCTGCGTGAGCAGGATACTGACAAGGGCGCGTTAAGAAGGTTACTTACGGCGCTTTGATAAAAGCCCAAAACGGTATGTCGGGTTTTTAACCCGACGCGCTTCAAAATAATATCCATAAATCAGCTTTCGTAGCACTGTTCTAGTATCGCTGTCGGGTTAAAAACCCGACCTACATAGGGCTACAAACCGTTGAGTTTATGACATTGACTGCCAACTCTCTCAGCTTTCTAACAAAGCGTCCTTATAGCTGTCCCGCAGTTTCATCTTCAATAGCTTACCGGTGGCAGTGTGGGGTAGCTCCTGAACGAAAATAACATCATCCGGTAACCACCACTTTGCGACTTTGTCGGCAAGGAAGATGATGATCTCCTCCTTACTGATCTCCATGCCCTCCTTGGCGATGGCTAACAACAGTGGTCGTTCATCCCATTTCGGATGGGGAACCCCGATCACCGCGCATTCGGCGATGGCCGGGTGGCCCATCGCAGCGTTTTCCAGGTCAATGGAGCTAATCCACTCGCCACCTGATTTGATGACATCTTTGGCTCGATCGACGATATTCATATAACCCTGATGGTCAATGGTGGCAACATCGCCGGTATCAAACCAGCCCTCTACTAACGGTGATTTCTCTTCTTTGTAGTAGCCGCTGGCAACCCAGGGCCCTTTCACCAATAGACGGCCGAAAGACTCCCCATCGTGTGGCAGGGTTTGGTTGTCGGCCCCCACCACTTTCATCTCAATACCATAGATGGGGCGGCCCTGTTTGGTCTGCAGCCGATAACGTGCATCAAGGGGCAGCGCCTTCATGTAGCGGTTCATGCTGTTGATTGTGCCAATTGGCGAGAGTTCGGTCATTCCCCAGGCATGCATAACAAAGGCATCATGCTGCTCCTGAAATGCCTGGATCATTGACAGCGGGGCGGCAGACCCGCCAATAACCACGTTCTTAACTGGTGCCAGTTTGATTCCCTGTTGCTCACAGTACTGCAGTAATCCGAGCCACACCGTAGGAACTCCCAGCAGCAGGTCAACTGCCTCGTCATTGATCAGCTCTGCCAGGGCAGCACCATCCATACCCGCGCCGGGGAGTACCAGTTTGGCTCCAACCATGGTGGCTGAATAAGGCACACCCCAGGCATTAACGTGAAACATCGGAACAACGGGTAGCAGGTTGGTACTATTACCGATATCCAGCGCTTCGCGGGAGATGCTGGCCCAGGCATGGAGTACCGTTGAGCGGTGGCTGTAGAGCACGCCTTTAGGGTTGCCGGTGGTACCGGAGGTATAACAGAGTGAGGCGGCCAGGTTTTCATCCAGGTCCGGCCATTCAAATTCGTCTGACTCCGCATTGACCAGTGCTTCATAGCAGAGAAACGGAACGGCATCCGGTAGTGGCGAGGCAGGCATATTGTCGCGGTCGGTCAGCACCACAACCTGCTTAAGGAACTTCAGTTGTGGTGCAACCTGTTCCAATAGCGGTATAAAAGTCAGATCGATGAACAGTACTTCATTTTCAGCATGGTTAAGAATAAAGGCGATCTGGTCCGGAAACAGCCGTGGATTAATGGTGTGCAGTATGGCTCCACTGCCTGACACGGCATAGTAGAGTTCGTAGTGGCGGTGCGTGTTCCAGGCGAGTGTGGCCACCCGATCCTGCTGTGTAATACCTAACCGTTTAAGCCCGTTGGCAAGGCGGCGACAGCGGGTAGCGGCCTCTTTATAGCGGTAACGGTGGATACCCCCTTCTACGTTGCGGCTGACAATCTCACCATCCGAGTGGTATTTCTCTGCGTACTGGAGGATTGATGAGACCGTTAAATTGCGCTCCATCATTAAACCTTGCATGAGTATCTCCTTGATATATTGATTATTTTTAAATATTAATAATTTATTGTGACCTATAATGAGCCGAACGGGGTGGTTTAGGCAATAGACATTAACCATTTATTCTACCTCCCTGTTATTCACGGCGCGCCACCGGTTATTTCGTATTAATGGTGTGGTTGCAGGTGATGGTTGAGTGCCATGATTTACTGTTCGCTGGTAACGCCTCCGTGCGCGACGTACACTGGTGTTGATTCAGCTTTTACTGGGGGTTATCGGATCGATGAGCTATTTACACAAATTTAACCGGGTTGTTATCTTTATGGTGCTGCTGGTAGTGGCGGGATGCAAGGATAATGAATCAAGTGATCTGATGCTAAAAGAGAGTGATATTCAAACCAGTATCAATCAGCAGTTGCCTATCAATGGGCTGGTGAACGTGCCCATTCGTATCCCTGACGAACTGGCGAGTTTAAACGGCCTTTTTACCGAGCGGGTGATTGAAGACCCGTTGGTGGAAGCGCGCATTGAGTTAACTGAGGTGGAGGTCGCGTTGCATGGCGGCCAATCGCCTCAGTCGGGCAATATCGTGCTACTCGCCAAACCCACAATACGAACTACGCTGTTGGGTGTTCAAATAGAAGAGTCGTTAAACGTTGAAATAGTCGGCGGACTCAATGTCGATCAAAACAGACTCTATTTGACTGATATTCAGCTATCGGACCAAGGTTCGTTTTTCTTGAATAATGTTGTGCCAGAGGGCTACCGTAAGCAGTTTGTCGCCAATCTGAATGAGTGGCTACTGGCCTATTTTAGTGCTTACCCGCTCTATCAACCCAAGGCCGGTGATGCATTGTTTAGTCATCAGCTGGACCGTATGAGCGTGATGATAGAGGATGACCTGGTTCGCTTTCGCCGCCCATAAGACTGCTTTTAATAGATTAACGAACTATCGTCCTCCATTCTTATTAGTTAATAATCGAAACAGCCTGCTGTCGCTCAACTAGACTGTAATCGATGCTAGGTAACATCCCATTAGCAGGCGAACGACTATGAGTTCATGGGGGATATAACGATGAAAAAAAGTATAGGATTCGTTTTGGGGCTTTTTCTTGCCAGTCAGTGTGCCATTGCTGACGAGTATTCAGGAAGCGACACCATGGAGAAGGCCACTGATCAACAAAGTGCAGAAGAGAAGTTTGAACAAGTCTTGGAGGAATCGCCTACCGCGTCCGGCCTAACGGAGATGAAGAAACAAACAGAGGAGATGACCGAGCAGGCTCAGGAGAAACTTGATAATCCTGGGGAATCAGACATGCAGCAAGAAGATCCAATGACCGAACAGGCAGAGCAGTAACCTAATAACCGTGTGGTTGTAATAACTTGCAGAAAAAGTCTCCTGGCATTGTCTCGGGCATAATGGCGAATACCGTTAATTGATAAGACACTACACTTTGATTGCGGACAGAAAAGGTGATTCGATGACTCCCTTTTTGTTGATTCGATCCGAGTGATACTTACTTAAGTTTTAAACTCACTGAATCCTCTCCTTGCTTGCGTTAACAGGGGTCAGAGTAGGTAACCTACTCTGACCCCTAGCCCTCGCTAATTTTAAATTGGTTGACCTGGTTGGACATGCCATCAGCCAGCTCTGATAGATGTTGGCTTGCCTCTGAGACATGGGCCGTGGCCGAGGCGGCTTCAATGGATATTTGGTTAATGGATAACACGTTTTTATTGATATCTTCAGTAACGGCGGATTGCTCTTCCAAGGCGCTGGCAATCTGGATGTT
>JBFKTM010000355.1:0-4205 GCA_041636295.1 Oleiphilaceae bacterium | reverse complement strand
CGTAGCTGTTTCTCAAACATCGCAGGTGATACTCGTAGACCATTGAACTTGGCCCCGGGCTGTGGGTCACTGACCATGTGGTACATCAAAATACGTGGGTGCTGATAGCTGATGGTTTTTGACCACCACGCGTAGCGAAAAGAAAACCAGGCAATAGCCAGCAGGCTTATAGTTAGTAAAACGGTGCTCACGGGGTGCTTATCTCTTCTCGTTTTTTAACTCTTCATAGAGAGCCAGCGTTTTCTGTTTCATTTCTGAGAGTAGAAACAGGTTATTTGGGGTCACCGCAGGGGCATCACCTCGGAGTATTGTCGCCACTTTTTCCTGCACTTGTGAGGTGTTGTTCAGTTCAGCTGCACCAATAGGGAACAGTTGCTCCAATATTTCTCCAACCCCGCCATGGTTATAACCGACAACCGGTACTCCCATGCTGAGTGGTTCCAAAACGGTTCGCCCAAAAGACTCCGGTTTGGTTGATAAGGAGAGAATAACATTAGATATGGCATAAAGCTCTTTCATGTCGGAACGGTGACCAGTAAAGATAACCTCATCTTTCAGATTTAGGTCTTCAACATATTTATAAACTTCCTCTGCGTAGCCCTTGCGCTTAGGGTCTTCGCCGCCAACGATCAGTCCTTTTACATTTAATCCTGAGCTTTTCAGGTGGTTAATTATATCAATAAAGCCCAGATGGCCTTTAAGGCGGGTCATTCGGCCGGGTAGCGTTACAATGAGCTGATTCTGTAGCTGAGTAAACTGCTTAAAAAATGTATCTCTCCACTGTTGATCGGCCTGGTAGTCGTAGGGGAAGTCTTTTGGATCAATGCCGCGATAGATTCGTCGTATCTTACGCTGGTCGGCACGGGGGTAGCTTTCCTTGATATATCGTTCAACGGATTGAGAGACAGCGATAACCCGTTCGCCACAGGTCATGATTTCACTGTAGCGATTAACTGAATGTAGGCCATGCATGGTGCTAATGAGGCGAGGGCGTGTCGCAACAGGCATCTTTCGCCATGCTAGCCAGACGACCCAGGCAGGCATGCGTGAGCGTACATGAACCACATCGAATCGTTCAGCCGTTAACCATCGTCGAACTCTTTTCACTTGAAGCAGTGTAAGCAATGATTTCTTGCCGATATCCCAGGTTATATGCTCTGAACCCGCGCGTTCGAGTTCGTCAACCAGGCGCCCGCCGGCAGAAAGAACTACCGAGTGGTGGCCAGCCTGAACCAGCGCGTCAGCGATCTCCAGTGTGCCTCGTTCGACGCCACCACTATTAAGCGAAGGAAGTACCTGTAAAACTTTCATTGTTTTTCTCTGTTTTTAGCACGGGAGATTGTATCTGCGTCATACTGTTTGAGTAACCATATTGCTGCTCGTTCAGACTCCCACAGTGGTTTTACTGATGAGGGCAACCGCTGCGCCTTATCATCGGCTGAGAACTCGGTTACTACGCCACCGTTGCATAGCGTTTGAATGCCTTTAACTATTCGTCCTTCTTTGTTGGGTGACATCTTAAACAGCCCGGTCGGTACGCCCGAGGTGAGGGCTTCATACACCATTGAGACGCTGTCAGGGGTGACCCATATTTGGGCGGTCTGCATCATTTGCTGTTTAACCCAGCCCGCCGGGGTTTCCGTGTGTGGAACCAGTACCAGGTTGGTCGGTAATAACTGTGATAGTAGTGACATGAAATTTGATGGAGTTCGCCTTGAGTCACTTAACAGCCACTGGGTGTCTGGTTGGCGGTGGACCAATTGTAGGACCTGTTGTGCAATCTCTTGACTGGTCCAGTGGTAGTGCTTTGATTCTCCACCAATAAGAATCAGGCCCTTATGGTTGAATGGGCTTTCCGGGGTTACTGTCATTGGTGAAATAGTATTCAGTACCCCCTTGGTGATCAGAGTCTGACTGCGTTCGGCCGGATTGTCATGCTCTGGAATGATGGATGCGTTAAACCATGAAACCGGTAGTGAAGGCTTCATCAGGACGACAGCAAAGCAGTTAAAGGTACGTTTGATAGCCAGTATTGCTTTATGTGTGCGGTGGCCGGCACCGATGACAATATCCGGAGCCGTCTGCGCTGATGTTTTATAGCGCCCTAAAAGACAATCCAGCCAGCTACAGTTAATCTCTTCCACCGATAACCAGTGTTCGTTGGTGTTTCGGTGGGCTGCAATACGTTCACAGAGACCTTTTAGTTGATTAAGATGCCCCGGTTTGTTGTCAGTGACAATCCAGATGGAGAGCGTGGATTTGCCTGCGGCGACTGTTGCTTGTTCGAGCATGATATTCGGGACTCTGTTAGTGCTTAGTGGCGGCTATCAAGATGTTATCCACGACGCTGGTTGTAAGGATTCAGCGCGCCGGATTCAACTGGCGTTTTAAAGCGCCGGTGCATCCACAAATATTGTTCCGGGTGTTTACGGATTTCCTGTTCCAACACGCTGTTCAAACGTGTTGCATCTGCCAATTCGTCCCCGGTGGGAAAGTCTTTCAAGGGCGGGTGAAAGTAGATGTCGTACCCCAGTTTGCCCTTACGACGAAAATGACTAAAAGGAACGACGGTTGCATTACTGCTCTTGGCCATACGAGCTGTCGTGGTAATGGTGGCTGCTGGCACGCCAAAAAAAGGAGCAAACACACTGTTTTTTCGACCGTAGTCCTGATCGGTGGCATACCAGACGATACGGTTGGCCTTTAGGCAACGCAGCATTCCCCGTACATCCTTTCGCCCTAGCGTTGTACCGTAAAATTTTTGCCGGGATCGAGTCATGACTGCGTTTAACAGTGGATGATTGTGATCTCGTTGCATTACATCGGCATCAATAAAGAGTGATATTAATGCACCACCGAGGTCCAGGGTACTGAAATGCCCCCCTAAAAGAATGACCCCAGAGCCTTTACCCAGAGCCTTTTCAATATTCTCGTAGCCATGGACGCTAGTGAGTTGACGTAACGACTCCGGATTGCGAAACCAGGCTGTTGCGGCTTCAAATAAACCGATGCCATTGGAGATAAAGCTCTCTTTGATAAGTGCTTTTTGCTCGCTGGCAGTGCGTTCTGGAAAGCAGAGTCGGATATTGGTTTCGGTAATAGTGCGTCTTTTTCTCAACACATAGTAACAAAGCCAGCCTGTCAGAGCTCCAAGCGACCGTTGCACTCTGAGTGGTAAATGGGCACCGCTCCATACGAAACCAATGGCAAACCACATTGGCCAATAGCGCGGGTGAATATAGGCTGAGTATCGTAGGTTTTGTTGTTGCGTGCTCACGTTAATGGTCGAGTGTCCGGTTTGGCAAATTAAATAGAAAATAATTTTAAAATGGTGGCGTTACTATTTGTTGAACTCATTGATGATTCTACTGATTCTTCGCTTTTAACTCTAGCGCCGTGATAATATCCCGGATTTAAATTTGTCAAAATACACGATCGACGGCTGCAAGGTTTACTTTGACCCCGTTGTTAGTGTCACGTTTTTCTATTATGGACATGTCATGGTTCGACATCTGTATTCGTTTATATTTTATCTAATTACGCCGTTGGTACTGTTGAGGCTTATCTATAGGGCTTGGAAAGCGCCTGCCTATGGAAAGCGCTGGGCCGAGCGGTTTGCACTGTTCACTGCACCGACATTGCATAAGCCCATCTGGGTTCATGCGGTCTCTGTTGGCGAGACCATCGCAGCGGCACCATTGATAAAAACACTGCAGCAACGTTACCCCGAACGCGATATCGTCGTTACGACTATGACACCTACTGGCTCTGAGCGCGTTCAGGCCCTGTTCAATGACTCGGTTTTTCATGTCTATGCCCCCTATGATCTACCTGGGGCGGTAAAACGGTTTCTAACAAAAATAAGGCCGGAGATATTGATCATTATGGAGACTGAGTTATGGCCTAATATTGTTCATTATACCGCTCGTACCGGTGTGCCGGTGGTGCTGGCCAATGCCCGTTTATCTGAGCGATCTGCCCGAGGCTATCGGCGAGTCAGCAATATTGCCAGGCCAATGTTACGGCAGTTGAGTCACGTGGTGGCACAAAATAAAGCAGACGGTGAGCGATTTAGGTCGATTGGTATCGATAGTGACAAAGTATCGGTCTCGGGAAGTATTAAATTTGATTTTACGGTAGATGCATCGTGGATTGAGCAGGGGAGGGAACTAAGAGCCTCGCTGGGTGGGGATCGCCCAGTCTGG
>JBFKTM010000354.1:0-4218 GCA_041636295.1 Oleiphilaceae bacterium | reverse complement strand
GCTATTCAGGTCTCTACCAATAAAATAAAGAGAACTAAAAGAAGCGTAGAATATGGATTTTAGTCTTAGTGAAGAGCAACAAGCGTATCAGCAATCAGCAGCGGCATTTGCTGAAAAAGAACTGGCACCCAATGCGGCCCAATGGGATGAAGAAGCCATCTTCCCGATTGATGTCATAAAGCGCGCTGGTGAAATGGGCTTCTGCAGCCTCTACACGCCCACCGAATATGGCGGTATGGGTTTGGGTCGTCTGGACTCCAGTTTAATTTTGGAAGAACTGGCCAAAGGTTGTACTTCCACCACAGCCTACCTCACCATTCACAATATGGCGACCTGGATGATCGCCAGTTTTGGCAGCGACGAGTTGATTAGTGAGTGGTGCCCTAAACTGGTTACCGGTGAACTGCTTGCCTCCTACTGCCTAACGGAACCCAACGCAGGCTCTGATGCGGCCTCACTGAAAACTACCGCACGCAAGGAAGGCGACCATTACCTATTGAATGGCAGCAAAATGTTTATTTCCGGTGCTGGAGCCACCGACGTGCTGGTACTGATGGCCCGAACCGGCGGCCCCGGCGCGAAGGGAATCTCCAGCTTTGTAATCCCTGCGGACCTGGATGGTATCAGCTATGGCCGGAAAGAGAGCAAGATGGGCTGGAATAGCCAGCCAACCCGCGCCATCACCCTGCAAGATGTCAGAGTGCCCGCCAAGAATCTCATTGGCCAAGAGGGCGAAGGTTTCAAAATTGCCATGAAAGGCCTTGATGGCGGCCGCATCAACATTGCCACCTGCTCACTGGGCACCGCACAAGCGGCATTGGAACAGGCCCAACGTTACCTTCATGAGCGACAACAATTTGGCCACCCCATCGCTGATTTTCAGGCCTTGCAATTCAAGTTGGCGGATATGGCCACCGAGCTGGTTGCGGCCCGCCAAATGGTTCACCTGGCCGCCTGGAAACTCGACCAGAAAGATCCGGAAGCCGGAGTCTATAGCGCCATGGCAAAACGCTTTGCAACTGACGCGGGCTTCACGATCTGCAACGAAGCACTACAAATACACGGCGGCTACGGATACATTCGTGAATACCCCCTGGAACGGCATGTAAGAGACAGCCGCGTGCACCAGATTCTGGAAGGCACCAATGAGATTATGCGGGTTATTATTGCTCGCCGACTCCTCATGGAGGGTGCGGCTACGATCATAAAGTAGCACTTCATCATAAGGTAGTATTTAACCGACTCAACTAACACCGTACATTAACAACGAACAATAGACCAACGGAAACAGACTGACAGCCATGACTGAAATAACATCTGGAACCGATAAGCTACTGCTTGAGATTATCGACCATACCGCGCTCATCACCATCAACAATCCACCGGCAAATACCTGGGATGATGAAAGCCTCTCCGCACTGAAATCATTGGTTCAAAAACTAAATAAAGAAGACCATATCTATAGCCTGGTAATAACTGGCCAGGGCGAGAAATTTTTCTCAGCGGGTGCAGACCTGAACCTGTTCGCCAGTGGTGACAAACAAGTCGCCCAGGAGATGGCCCGGGTATTTGGTGAGGCATTCGAAACATTGAGCCAGTTCCGAGGTGTTTCAATCGCTGCCATCAACGGGTTTGCCATTGGCGGCGGTCTGGAGTGTGCTCTCGCCTGTGATATTCGCATTGCTGAATCACAAGCCAAAATGGCGCTGCCGGAAGCCACCGTTGGCCTGCTTCCCTGCGCGGGCGGCACACAGAACCTGCCCTGGCTGGTGGGCGAAGGCTGGGCCAAACGAATGATTCTATGCGGTGAACGGATCGATGCGGCACAGGCTCTATCCATCGGGCTGGTTGAAGAAGTGGTCGACACTGGCAGCGCCTTGCAAACGGCACTCGACTTAGCCAACAAAGTCACCAAACAAAGCCCGTCGTCGGTCACCTCCTGTAAAAAACTGATTCAGGCCGCGCGGAGCAATCCAATGCAACAGGCCCTACCAGCCGAACGCGCCTTTTTTGTCGACCTGTTTGATACCGACGACCAGACCGAAGGGGTCAATGCCTTTCTGGAAAAGCGCGCCCCTCAATGGAAAAACAAGTAAAGACAAGAGTTGATATGAGCCTATCTTCCCCGGTTATTTTTGAAGAACAAGAAGCACTCAATGGTTATGCCATCGGCGTAGCAACCCTTAACGCAGAGAAGTCTTTAAACGCGTTATCACTGGATATGATTGATCTGCTTACGAGTCGCTTGATGGAGTGGTCCATTGATGAACGAATCGCCTGTGTAGTGTTGCGAGGCGCCGGTGATAAAGCGCTGTGCGCCGGGGGCGATA
The DNA here is from genome assembly GCA_041636295.1 of Oleiphilaceae bacterium. Taxonomy (GTDB): domain Bacteria; phylum Pseudomonadota; class Gammaproteobacteria; order Pseudomonadales; family Oleiphilaceae; genus Alkalimarinus. Next base: position 1,888 of record JBFKTM010000354.1, on the reverse strand, counting down.
TTGTAAGACTCTACGAGTCGATGGTGCAAAATCCTAATGGCCCCAACCCCTATGCGGAGAACTTCTTTACTCGGGAGTACCGCCTGGACTACCTGATCCATCAATACCCGAAACCGTTTATCTGCATTGGTCACGGTATTGTAATGGGCGGCGGCCTTGGCCTGTTGGCCGGTGCCAGTCACCGCGTAGTAACAGAGCACTCCCGCATTGCCATGCCTGAAATATCAATTGGCCTGTTCCCGGATGTAGGCGGCACCTGGTTTTTGAATAAGATGCCCGATAACTGCGGCCTTTTTCTGGGCTTAACAGGCGCCTCCATCAATGCCACAGACGCCCTCTACCTCAATCTGGCGACGCATTTTATTAGCGCCGACAGCCGTACCTCACTACTTCGACAACTGCGGGGCATCGACTGGAGTGCCGACACAGAAAGTAACTACCAGAAGGTGGATAAAACCATCGACAGCCTGTCAGAGCATACCGAAGCACTACGGCCACCGGCACAAGTTGAAGCACACCAGGCAATGATACGTGCACTCACGGCTCACTCATCACTGCAAGAGATTGTAACGACCATCTCCTCTTTAGAGACCGATGACAAGTGGTTAAGCCGAGGGGTCGCAGCCTTGAAAGGTGGCTGCCCAACCACGGCCAGAATTGTCTATCACCAGATCACCCAAGGCAAAACGCTCTCGTTACCCGAGGTCTTCCAACAGGAGCTTACCATTGCCATTCAGTGCACCCGCCACCGCGACTTTGCCGAGGGGGTTCGCGCCTTGCTGATCGATAAAGACAACAAACCAGTCTGGCTCTTTAGCCATATAGATGAAGTGCCCGACGAGTGGCTGAATGAGCACCTTAAATCGCCCTGGCCTGAAAGGGCACATCCATTGCGGAACTTGTGACAGGTGACAGGTGGCGAGTGGCGAGTGGCGAGTGGCGAGTTAAAGGTTAAAGGTTAAAGGTTCACAATTGACCCGTTAAAGGATAATAACAATGACGAATATCGGTTTTATTGGATTAGGTAACATGGGTGGGCCGATGGCCCTGAACTTGGTCAAAGCAGGGTATCAGCTTAAGGTGTTCGATCTGGTGCCTGCCGCGCTTAAACGTTTGGCGGAGGAAGGGGCTTCTGTAATGCCATCGGCTATTGACGCGGCTAATGACGTAGACGTACTGATTACCATGCTGCCTTCCAGCCCGCATGTTCAGCAGCTCTATCTGGGTGAAAGCGGGCTACTCAACAATCTGGCAGGTCAGCCACTGATTATTGATTGCAGCACCATCGCTCCCGAAGCCGCCCGAGAAGTCTCGAAAGCAGCCAGTAAACGTGGTCTGGAGATGCTGGATGCCCCGGTATCCGGTGGTGTTGCCGGGGCCGAAGCCGGCACCCTCACCTTTATTGTCGGCGGTGATAGCCATGCATTGGAACGGGGCCGCCCCCTATTTGAAGTGATGGGGAAAAATATCTTCCATGCCGGTGATCATGGTGCTGGACAGGTCGCCAAAATATGCAACAACATGCTGCTGGCCATTCATATGATCGGTACTGCAGAAGCCCTGCAACTGGGGGTTAACAACGGTCTTGATCCAAGCGTACTCTCTAATATCATGAATAAGAGCTCTGGCAATAACTGGTCATTGGAACTCTACAACCCTTATCCGGGCGTTATGGAGAACGTTCCGGCTTCTCGCGAGTATGAGGGCGGCTTTCTGGTAGATCTGATGAGTAAAGATCTGGGGCTGGCAATGGAAGCGATGTTATCTTCAAAGTCGTCAACACCCATGGGTTCGCTGGCTAAAAGCCTCTATACCCTGCACTCATCTCAGGGGTATGGAAAACTGGACTTTTCAAGTATTCAGAAGCTGTTTGAGAAGAAGGAGCTTT
>JBFKTM010000353.1:0-4219 GCA_041636295.1 Oleiphilaceae bacterium | reverse complement strand
TAGGAGCGTCCTTAAAGCGTATAGGTGGGGGCACTTTAGCATAGGTTCGAAAGCATAGGTTCGAAACGTTATAAAAAATAATAAGTTAGTTTGACTATGTGGAATCGTTACCTGTACAGCCTGTTATGGCTGTACAGGACGACCTGCCTTAATTGTATTTATTCACCCAGCCTGACGCTGGATGATTATTTGGGTTGTAGCCGCACAGCACTATCGAGTCGAATGGTTTCACCGTTCAAGATCGGGTTCTCTACCATATGTTTTACCAGGCTGCCAAACTCCTTTGGATCTCCCAGGCGTGACGGGAAGGGAAGTCCTGCGGCGAGTGCATCTTGTATCTCTTGTGGGAATGATGACATCATTGGGGTCTTAAATAGTCCTGGTGCAATGGTATTGACTCTGATACCAAACCGGGCTAATTCACGTGCGGCAGGCAAGGTCATGGAAACAATTCCTCCTTTGGATGCCGAATAAGCAGCCTGCCCGATTTGACCTTCAAAGGCGGCGATGGAGGCGGTATTTATGATAATACCTCTTTCTCCATCTATATTGGGCTCACGTGTCTGCATCTGATCTGCGGCCAACCTGAGAATGTTAAAAGTACCCACAAGGTTAACGTTGATTGTTTTATTGAACAGATCCAGATCCATTGGGCCATCTTTACCTAGAATGCGGCCTGCGGTTCCGATACCAGCACAGTTTACAGCAATACCACAGGGGCCGTGGGCAGCCAGTGCTTTGTCGAGCGCTTGCCGGGCACTCTCCGCGTTAGCTACATCACAGGCTATTGCAATCCCACCTAACTCCTTGGCAAGTTGTTGCGCTTTTTCCAGTTGTAAGTCTAGTAGTGCCACCTTGGCGCCTGCAGCAGCCAAAACTCTAGCCGTGCCCTCGCCAAGCCCTGATGCACCACCTGTTATTATGGCGGGGATATCCTGTATATTCACTTTGTTCTCCTGTTAGCGGTTATTCTTATGATGAGTTGTCACGCTGAAATGAGAGATATTGTGTAATGAAATAATTATTATTCAATGACCATATCAATCAGAACTATAGGCAATAGAGGTAAAAGGGTAAGAAGTCGGTAATGCCGTGCAATTCTTTCAGTAACACAATTAGTCTGTTAACACGGTTTGTTTGTGGGTATTGGACTGCTCATAAAACACTCGTTGATACTGTGACACAGCGGTTCTTATAAGTGCCACTTTTTCTAACGCAGAGAGTTTTGCAGATCTAAACTCTGGCGATACGCCAAACTCATCTGAACCGGGCTCTCCGTGAAATATAAATACAGCTCCGGAGTTATGTGTCGCCATTTTTTGTTCGATGATTATATCCCATTCATTCATTTGAAAAATCAGCCCTAAAATCGAATAAAAAATCGAGTGTAACAGGAAATTAGTCAACTTTTAGTGGGGGGCTAGATTGATGCAGCAGGTTTTTTTGTTTTTGACCTAAATGCTATATTGATGTAGCACTTTTATAAAGGGTATTGAATATCTGTGTGTGTTTGGCGTGCTAAAAGGGACCCAGCACTCTGATGACTTCGCTCGGTGGAATAACACCGGTACAGACTTTTTCTTTTGCTTCTTCGTATAGTGATTTCAGTCCCTCTTTTTTGGCCAGTTCCTTTAGTTTTAGAATTGATACATTTTCTGAAATACCATGCCGCATCATGTCGCTGGGCACGAGCACCTCATAAATAGCCGCTCGCCCAGAAAATCCACTGCCGTTGCAGTGATCGCACCCGGTACCTTCATAAAAACGAGTGGAAGAGTCCTTGAATAGTGGACCTAGCTGGCATAACAGTGTTTCAGTGGGGGTGATTTCAACAGAACAGTGTTTGCAAATCTTTCTGGCTAAACGCTGGGCGATAATGGCCTCTACCGCCGATGCGATGGTGTAGGGTTTAAGCCCTAAATCGAATAGCCGTGATACGGTGTCTAACGTTGAGTTAGTGTGGAGGGTCGAAAAGACCTGGTGCCCCGTTGATGCAGCGCGAAATGCTACTTCGGCGGTCTCTTGATCTCGAATCTCTCCCAGTAAAATGACATCGGGGTCTTGTCTCAATATAGCGCGGAGTACTGCTGCAAAATTTAAACCGTGTTTTTCTTTGATCATGACCTGTCCGGCCATGTCCATATAGTATTCAACCGGATCTTCGACGGTAATGTAATTTTTTTCACTGGTGGCCGTATGTTGCAGCATAGAGTAGAGCGTCGTTGTTTTGCCGCTGCCTGTTGGCCCCGTGGCGAGAACTATGCCTTGGGGTTTACTGATGACATTGCTTAACTTTTGCAATTCCGGCCCGGAGAAACCGAGGGCGCTCAACGAGTGAACGGTGCTGTTCCGATCTAGCAGTCGCATGACTATCTTTTCGCCGTTGATAGTGGGTAACGACGAGATTCTCAGGTCAACGATGCGCATAGGGGTTTTAACGGTGATTCGCCCGTCCTGCGGCCGGCGGCGTTCGGTAATATCCAGTTCTGCCATCACTTTAACACGCGAAACCAGTGACAAGTGTAGGCCCGATGGAATATTCAGTTTATCTTGTAGAACCCCATCAATCCGAAAGCGAGCGATAACATTGGCGGTTCTGGGTTGTATATGAATATCACTGGCATTGAGCCGAATCGCCTCCATAATGATTGCGTTAACAAGCCGGATTGCAGGAGGTTCATTTGTACCATGAAGTAGATCCTCAATACTGATGTCGTCCTCTTCATCAATGACCACTTCTATCTGGTCAAGGGGTTCTTCCTGGCCAATGACCTCTTCAAGATCTTTAAATGAAACCCGGTCGGCCCCGAATAGTTCATCGAGTTTTTTGCCGATATCCTTACTAGATGCTAGAACGGGTTTAATGTCTAAACCGGTGGTAAATTTCAGCTCTTCTTGAATCCCTTCATCCATCGGATCAGCCATTGCAAGCAATAGGCGTCTGCCTTCCTGTTTTAGAGGCACTACAAATTGCTGTCGGCATATACTGGGGGCAATCAGCGCAGCGATAGCTGAATTAATCGAAAACTCTTGTAATGAGACCTCTTCAAACATGAAATCTTTAACTAGGATACGACGGATTTTGTCCTCTGAGAGCCATCCCTGCTCCAATATGATTTTAAGTGTCGACTTCTTTTTAGTTTGCTGCTCTTTGTATAGCTTTTGCAGTTGTTGATCGGTCAGTAAATTGCGTTTATTAAGCATTATGGCAAGCTGGCTTCGGTGCGTGACGGCCAACTTAGATAGCATGTTAATTTCTTGTTCATTTCGCTGATTAGACTGTTTTAGCTTTTCGTTTTCTTGTTTGAGGTCATATTGTTCCAGGGCCAAGGAGACGGTAATGCGTAAGTCATCGTCATTCCACGGCTTTAGAATAAATTTATAGACGGCACCATCATGTATGGCGGCCATTACGGCATCGGTGTCGGCTTGCCCGGTTAACATTATCCGAATAATATCGGGATAAAGTTCCTTTACTTTTCGTAGCAATTGGGCCCCGTTCATTTGCGGCATCATGTAATCTGTAATCATCAACTGACAAGGTGTTTCGGCTAACACCTTGAGGGCCTCTTCTCCGTTACTGGCAGTGACAATTTCATAGTTCTCTTGTCTGAATGCCCGGATGAGTGCTTTTTGAACATTGACTTCGTCATCAACCAACAAAATACGGTAAGTCAGTTTGCTAGAGGGGAGGGGATCATCTTCGTCGGATGACTCATCAACGAATAACGAACTGTACTGCGACATAAAGGCTTCCAACAGGCGAGTTATTGTTTTATGGGTATCCAGAAGGTGACCGTTGTACCTTCATTGACGTTACTTTGTAATGATATTTCTCCGCCATGGGCTTTGATGATGTCTTGGCAATAGGTTAATCCCAACCCTTTTCCCTGGCCCACCTCTTTGGTTGTGAAGAAAGGATCAAAAACTTGGTCGATAATAGGTTGTGGTATGCCCATCCCATTATCTGACACGGTTACAACTATGCGATTATCATTAGCGAAGCTATTAATGGTTATCTGCTTTGTGGTCTGGTCTCTGTTTTTTTGAACGGCATCTTTTGCATTCATAATTAATCCCAGAACTACTTGCCCCAAGTAGGCGGGTTTACATTTGCAATGAGGCAGCTCCTCAGCGACGAACTGCAGGTTGATGGTATCGTCAAGGTTGGTTTGAGCGACATTACAGCTCACTGAGATATAACGGTTGATATCAACCT
>JBFKTM010000352.1:0-4220 GCA_041636295.1 Oleiphilaceae bacterium | reverse complement strand
GCGTAGAACTTTAAGCGGCGGCGCATGAGGCGATGAAGCTAAAGGATCATACAATGGTAAAAGAATGGAGCGAAGCCGCACAACGTAAGAACAACGCTGTGCGGAGAGCGATCAAGCTACTTCACCACCTTTAACGAAGGTTTTGAAGGCTTATCTTTACTACCCGGAGCGGGCGCATCAGGTGTCGGGGGCTCAGGCGATCCTGGCTCGGATCCAAACACCATCCCCTGCCCATTTTCCTTAGCATAAATGGCCATTATTGCAAAAAAAGGCACATAGACCTGCATTGGCACGCCACCAAAACGAGCACTAAATTCTACCGCCTCATTACCTACTGTTAATCCCCGAACCGCACTTGGACAGATATTCAATACAATCTGACCATTGGTAATGAAGTCCTGAGGCACTTGCACACCTTGCAGGCCTGCATCCACCACCAGGTATGGCGTCATATCATTATCAAGAATCCACTCATTCAATGCCCTTACCAAATAAGGCCGACTTGGCGTCATCATACTCCTCCGCAGAACTATCAATGCAGCAACTGCAACGCCTTCGCTAACGCTCGATTTAGAATATAAGCGAAGGCAATCAAAACCAAAGAAAACCAGTGCAATATAAAGAAAAAGGGATGTAAACATCCCTTTTTCTCAAACTAACTTAAACGTTAAATTCTCATCTCTAGCTCAGCCTCGGAAAGGCTCGCTTTAAAAGACTCACGCTCAAAGAGTCGATCCATATACTTACCAATCAGCTTAGCCTGCTTTTCTGGTAATTCTATTCCCAGAACAGGCAATCGCCACAATAATGGAGCAACGCAACAGTCAACGATTGTAAACTCGTCACTCATAAAGTAAGGTTTTTCGGCAAATATTGGTGCAGTCGCGATGAGACTCTCCCTCAGCTCCTTACGAGCTTTTTCGACTTCAGCCTCATCCTTGCTTAACAAAATTGTATCAGCAAAGTCACACCAGTCTTTCTGGATACGGTGCATCATTAGTCGACTTTGCGCCCGAGCAACCGGATAAACTGGCAAAAGCGGCGGATGCGGAAAACGTTCATCCAAATATTCCATCATGATATTGGCCTCATAAAGCACCAGTTCACGATCAACAAGTGTTGGCAAAGCGTTATACGGGTTTAGATCCGCCAACTCTTCCGGTTTATTATCAGGGTCAACATCAATGACATCAACAGCAACACCCTTCTCTGCCAATACAATTCTAACCCGATGACTATAATGACTTTGACCATCTGAAAAAAAGGTCATCGAAGACCGCTTGGTCACAACGCCCATAGGACTACCCCATATTATCGAAGTTTCTACGCCATCATAAAAACGTAAGAAAAAATCCAGCGAGTGGAGCTATCCACGCGCTGGACATAAGAAATTAGACGAATTATACACTAATATTTTAGTGAACGTCTTTCCAGTATTCCTTGTTTAGGAAGTATGCTGGAATAAACAGAATAACCAAGAAAATTAGCACCCATTTACCCAACCTTTCACTTTCCAAACGCGAGGGCTCAGCCATATAGACCATAAAGTTAACCAGGTCATAAATGGTTTCATCATACTCAGCCTTAGTCATACTTCCTTCAACGGCATAACTTTCACAACCACCTTCAGAAACAATACGACCACTCAAAGGGTCAACGACTTTTTCCGCACCAGTTTCAGGCTTATGAGCACAAACACCCTGCAAATCAGCCAGAACATGAGGCATACCCACGTCTTTAAACACAGAGTTATTTACGCCATAAGGACGTGACTCATCCACATAGAATGCACGCATATAAGAGTACAACCAGTCAGGACCACGCAAACGACCTTCAAGTGTAAGGTCTGGTGGTGGATTACCAAACCAGTTTTTAGCCTGTGAAGGGGCCATAGCAATATTCATCAACTCGCCAATTTTAGCATCACTAAAAATCAGATTCTCCTCATAAAGCTCGTTCGGAATACCCAGATCATTAGCAACACGCTCATAACGAGCGTATTTCATGGAGTGACACCCCATGCAATAGTTGGTAAAAGTCGCAGCGCCACGCTGTAGTGACGCCTGATCTTCAAGGTCAGGCTTCATATGATCCAAAGGAACGCCCGCACCAGCTGCCAACACAACAGAAGGCAGAATTGCAAACACTAAAGTTACAAGTATCTTTTTCATTAGCCTGTCACCCTCTCTGGCACTGGTTTGGTTTTATCAATCCTGCTATACCAAGGCATCAAGATGAAAAACGCAAAATATACAAAAGTCAGTATCTGAGCCACAGTCGTTCGACCTTCTGTAGCCGGTACCGCTCCCAGGTAGCCAAGAATTACAAAACTGATAGCAAATGCAATGAGTGCAATCTTGCTGATCCACCCTTTATATCGGATAGATTTAACAGGACTTTTGTCCAACCAAGGCAGTACAAACAGGATAGCAATCGCGGCCCCCATCACAACAACACCCCAGAACTTCGCAGGCAGGCCAAACAACCCAACAGTTACCGCACGCAACATGGCGTAGTAAGGCGTGAAGTACCAGACCGGCGCAATATGCTCAGGAGTTTTCAGCGGGTTTGCAGGCTCAAAGTTTGGCTTCTCAAGGAAGAACCCACCCATTTCAGGGAAGAAGAAAACAACACCACAGAACACAAACAAAAATACCACAACCGCAACAATATCATGAACGGTATAGTAAGGATGGAATGGGATGCCGTCTTTAGGAATGCCATTTTCATCTTTGTTTTTCTTGATTTCGATGCCGTCAGGGTTGTTTGACCCTACTTCGTGAAGTGCAAGCAGATGAAGAACAACTAACGCCAACAACACAATTGGCAACGCGACCACGTGAAGAGCAAAGAAGCGGTTCAACGTAATACCTGAAATCAGGTAGTCACCACGAATCCACAGTGAAAGATCTTCACCAATAACAGGAATAGCGCCAAACAGGTTGATAATAACCTGAGCTCCCCAGTATGACATTTGCCCCCATGGCAGCAGATAGCCCATAAAGGCTTCGGCCATCAAACAAAGGTAAATGGTCATCCCGAAGATCCATACCAACTCACGAGGCTTACGGTAAGATCCGTACATTAACCCTCGGAACATGTGCAGGTAAACGACAACAAAAAATGCAGATGCGCCAGTGGAGTGCAAATAACGCAGCAACCACCCATACTCTACGTCACGCATGATGTATTCTATCGATGCAAAAGCGCCTTCAGCAGAAGGATTGTAGCTCATGGTCAACCAGATACCGGTTAATAACTGGTTAACCAACACCAACATAGACAACGACCCGAAGAAATACATGACATTAAAATTCTTCGGAGCATAGTATTTGCTCATGTGTTTTTCATACGCGGTAACAACAGGCAAACGCGCATCGATCCATTCAATCAACTTTTGCATTATGCTGTCTCCTCGTCCACACCAACAATAATAGTATTGTCATCGATATACTTGTAAGGCGGCACCTCAAGGTTTAATGGTGCAGGAACCCCCTTATACACACGTCCAGACAAATCGAACTTAGAGCCGTGGCAAGGACAGAAGAAACCACCTAACCAATCACTCCCCAGATCGGCTGGAGCGACATCAGGACGGTATTGTGGCGAACAGCCCAAATGCGTACAGATCCCTACCAGAACGGCAAATTCAGGACGTGATGCTCGATAAACACCCTTGATATATTCAGGCTGCTGAGGCTCCTGCGACTCAGGATCCAGGACCTTATCGTTCATTTTTTCGATACTATCCAGCATCTCCTTTGTGCGACGAACCACCCATACAGGCTTGCCTCGCCATTCAACGGTCATTTGTTGACCTGGCTGAATTTTACTTATATTCGCCCTTACCGGCGCCCCTGCAGCTTTCGCCTTCGCACTTGGATTCCAAGATGCGACGAACGGCACTGCGGCTCCGACAGCCCCAACCCCACCTACTACGGAGGTTGCGCCGATTAGAAATCGGCGTCGGCTTGCATTAACGTCGCCATTACTCATACTGGCTTCTCCCATCAAGCAGCTCACAACTCTTTTAAAAGTTGTTTTTTTAGTTTAAAAACCTTTAGGACCCAAAAATTCAAACGGCACAAATAGTAAAGAAAATAGCCACTTCCTTCAAGAAATTTGGCATTTTAATCGATAGGTGTTGCTCTAAATCAACTATATAAAGTTGACACGCCCATAAACACAAAAACGCCCGAAAGGATATCCCTTCGGGCGTT
>JBFKTM010000351.1:0-4226 GCA_041636295.1 Oleiphilaceae bacterium | reverse complement strand
TAAAAGGCCAAAGGCGGAACCCTGCTCCCAGTTAAATCGGGTAATAAATTGGGTATATATTTGTTCCGTAAACCAGAGGCTGTCTTTGCCACCAAGCAGGGTAGGGGTAAGATAGTTGCCCAGTGTCAACATAAACACAATAATGCAGCCGCTGACAATGCCGGGCAGAGCATGAGGGATGATAACATCGCGTATCACTTGCAGGTGGTTGCTACCCAAGTCATAGGCAGCTTCTATGAGGCTGTCATCAAGACTCTCAAGTGTCGAAACCAATGGCACGACCATAAACAGCAATGAGGTATAAACCAGACCGACCATAATGGCAACATCGTTATAGAGCATTTCAACAGGTTGATCGACCAGCCCCATCCATTGCAGCAGCGAGCTGAAAATACCGGTTTCCCGAAGCAAGATCATCCAACCATAGGTTCGCACCAGTTCACTGACCCAAAACGGGATCAGACATAACATAAACAATGCAGCCTTGACTCTTCCTCGCAGCATTTTTGCTATATAAAAAGCAACAGGGAACGCGATAAGCAACGTAAGGACGGTCGCTAAAATAGACATCACCGCCGTACGCAAGAACGTGTGCCAGTATAGGGGTTCATTAAAAAACTCGGTGTAATTGCCCCAGCTGAAAGAATACTCCCTCGCTGCAACGCGTTCGCGTAGTGATAGCAACACCATGTCGATGTGCGGAAGCAAAATAAACAGAGTTAGCCATAAAATGAGTGGGATCATCAACAGAAACTGTACCAGCTGACGATTTTCGCTCCACCGACCAAGACTAGACCGCATAGTACTTCACCTGATTTGTCTGCCAGCCAATGCTGATGGTGTCGCCTTTTCGGGCACTCCTGAATTCGACTGTTTGCGGAAGCGCTACATTGAAAAGACCCGTGATATTTGGCAATCGCACCTGTATTTGGCTTCTGGCACCGTCAAAAAATATTGATTCAACAGCCCCCGTATAAGTGTTAGCTGTTGAGAGGGAGACGTTGCCTAATGCGAGTGAAATGGATTCGGGCCTAAGAAAAAGCGCCAGTTTTTGACCAATCCGCCAGTGCTGGTGGTCTAAGTGAGTGAGTTCAGTGATGTGAAATCGCAGACTGAGACCCGACTCGCACCGAACCGTGATACCCGACTGGTCTCGCTCCTGAATAACCCCCTGCCAGTGCTTACTTTCCCCAACAAAGCCAGCGACAAAAGAGGTCTTGGGCTCATAATAAAGCTGTTGTGGCGTACCGACCTGTTCAAAACGCCCAGAGTTCATGACGGCGACCTGATCGGACATAACTAACGCTTCCGACTGGTCGTGGGTAATATATATAAAAGTTGCGTCAAACTTCTCCTGTATTTGCTTCAACTCTACCTTCATTTGCTCGCGGAGTTTGAGATCTAAAGCACCCAATGGTTCATCCAATAACAGAACATCAGGATTCAGTACCAGACAACGAGCGATCGCAATCCGCTGTTTCTGACCTCCAGATAGTTGGTTGATCTGTTTACTGCCTGCGTCAGGAAGTCCAACCCGGCTGAGCATATCCTTAACCCGGCTACTTGTTTCAGGTCGTGAGACCCCTCTACGCTTTAGGCCGTAAGCAATATTTTCGGCGACGGTCATGTTAGGGAATAATGCCAGGTGCTGAAACACCATATTAACTGGGCGACGATTTGGGGGGGTATTTAAAACTGAATGCCCTTTAATGAGTATGTCACCACTGTCCGGTTGCTGAAACCCCGCAATCATTCTTAACAAAGTGGTTTTTCCACAGCCGGAAGGGCCAAGAATTGAAAAGAAACTACCGCTGGGTATGGTAAAGGAAATATCTTGTACTGCAGTAAATTGATCAAAGCTTTTAGAGACACGTCGGCATTCCAGATCAATTTTGTTAGGTTCTTGAAACGTCATGTTTATCAATATCAGTTGTGAAGGAGGCTATCGTGTAAAAAGCCCCGGAATCCAGGTGAACTGACGGTATTCCGGGGCAACCGCTATCGCTAGCTCTTTGCGGCTTTGATTCGGTCTAGCACTTTGCCTTCCATCGCCTCAAGTCCTGCAGGAACCGGTGGGTACCACTTGATATTGTCAATATCTCTCTGTGGGAAGCTCTGGTTAAACTGTGTTTTTAGCGTTTCGTTAACGTGCTGATCACTTCCTTTTGAGGCTGTGAAATTACCGGCTGCTTCCGTGATCATTGCGGCTATTTCAGGTTGCATAACAAAATTGATCCACTGGTATGCCGCTGACTCAGCCTTGGTTTTGCGTGGTAGGGCAAACGTATCAATCCAGCCTAACGCTCCAGATTTCGGTGCAACAAACATGAGCTCAGGATTTTCAACATTCAGCTTCCAGCCTCCGGCATCCCACGCCATCGCCGCTTTAACCTCGCCTGTGCGAAGTAGATTTAGCAACTCATCACCACCACTCCAATAGGCTTTTACATTGCTCTTACACTGGATCAGTTTATTCTCAACCTTCGTTAGTATGGCGTTATATTTTTTGCTATCGTTGTATGCTGCAAATGGATCTTCGCCCATCGAGAAAGCAAAGCCAATGAGAGTTGGCCGTTTCAGTCGGTACGAAATCTGATTGTCCATGCCTTGTTTACACAGATCGGTGTAGTCTCTTATAGCGATGGCTTGCTTTTGATTGACGACCAGTCCGCTGGTCCCCCAAACATGCGGTATACCATAGATTTTGCCATCCAGGGCTGTATTCTTTTTAGTCGCCTCAAGCATTGAAGGAATGAATTTAGTCGTATCTATCTGATTCAAATCAATCGGCTTGTAGATGTTAAAGTCCGCTTGAGCGCTGGTGATTCTATCTTGGCTAGGCTGCGCCAGATCGAAACCAGAACCGCGTGTAGCGCGAAGCTTAGATATCATGTCTTCATTGTTTGATTTGGTTACATTGACTTTGATGCCCGTCTTCTTCTCAAACTTTTCAACCACCTCTTGCGGTGCATATCCCCCCCAGGTTAACAGACGCAGTGTTTCTGCCTTTAGTGAAGATGATACAACGAGTGTAGATGCCATTAGCAGAGTGGATTTTCTCAACAGCCTTTTCATAGAGATACCTGATTGTTATTAATTGTTAGAAATTGGCCGTTTAAGGTATTGCTAACATTTGAAGCCAAAAATTAACAAGGCCAATCGTCTTTGACGTAAAGGACGTTAGCACTACGTTATTACTGTTAGATTACAATCAGAAGAGCTAGAAGGTCCCTAAATCGTTAGTCGTCATTTCTTAGTAATGTTAGAATCCAACCTTTTTAGAGCAGGGTGTGTACGTTCTAAGAAAAGTGGAGTACTCCACCTTGTGCGTTGAAGTCATTAAATATGACAGTTTATGTACTGAGCCAAACAGGCGTAGTGGTTAAGCAGATCACTATCCTGTAAACAAAGTTAACTTAGAGGTAAAAAATGAGTACCAACCTTCCACCTTGTCCCAAATGTCAATCCGCGTATGTCTATGAAGACCAAGTGATGCTTATCTGCCCTGAATGCGGACATGAGTGGGATCCAAATCAATCAATAGCTGATGATGACGCCCTGGTTATCAAGGATTCTAATGGCACGCAATTAGCCGAAGGAGATAAAGTCACCTTAATCAAGGACTTAAAAGTCAAAGGAACGAGCTCTGTTTTGAAAGTGGGTACCAAAGCCACGATCAAACGTTTGGTAGACGGCGATCATGATCTCGATTGCAAGGTCGATGGCGCTGGAGCCATGATGCTTAAGTCGGAATTCGTTAAGAAAGCCTAGTATTTGAGTCGCCCTTTGAAAGACAAAGACTCAAGTAATCCTACCGAGTATGTATTCCCGCCTTCGCGGGAAATACTTTGATCTCAAGTTTCCTAGACTAGTAAAAAAATACGCACATGCTAGATCTCTTCAAACCACCAAAACTCACTGAACAACAACGTGCAGAATAGATATTTGATACGTTTTACTGAGTATTAACGAATTTTGATAGCAAGTTTTTGTTATTCGAAGCCGGCTCTCTTTCTTTTCGATATAATGTAACTAGATTGCTAATCTAAAGCCGCCCATTTTGATTTATGCCACGTCTTGATAAAAACGACTATGACATTGCCAGATTCGACACTTAGTTTTATCGCCCAATATGCCCCTCATCTTAATAAAGAGACAGGGCAGTCGCTAGCACAACCGGATAAGGAATATACAATTGATGAGCTGGCGCGAGCGGCGGAATCAAC
>JBFKTM010000350.1:0-4228 GCA_041636295.1 Oleiphilaceae bacterium | reverse complement strand
GGCTCGCTCTCTTACTGGGTTTCCCTGTTTATTATTATTGGTATTTAAAGGAGGGGATATTAGCACGCCCTAAGCCACAACCACAGAGCGAAACGCAGGATTCATCGACAATTTTTTGTCGTTTTACTGATACAAAATTTGTGCAGTACACGTCATTTTATTTTTGCCCCGTATTCAATTGTCTATTCCGCAAATCACTTTCCACTTTCACCTTTCACCTTTCACCTTTCCACTTTCACCTTTCACCTTTCACCTTTCACCTTTCACCTTTTACCTTTTACCTTTTACCTTTTACCTTTCACCTTAGCCTGTCCCAACATACCCTCAGGCAACGTTATATAACTGTTAATTTCCCGTGACAAAATTGTGATAACTCATACGTAGACTAGGCAACCAGTGAGCAACGCAACTAGAAAACTCAAATTTCAAACAGATAAATTGTTAGTATTCAAAAGGTTGGTTATTTATCATGACTTTTAAGAATTATCACACCGTTAAATCAAGCCTGTTCCTCTTTCTTACTCTGCTGTTTTCATCTCACACATTTGCCGCCCCTCCTATATACACTGGCTTTCTTAGTAACTTGGCGGTTTCCGGTTATGACACGGTTGCCTATTTCACCGACAACAAGGCGGTTGAAGGCGACGCTCGATACAGCACCGAGTATAAGGGCGCGACCTGGCATTTCAGCAGCAGTGAGAACCGAGACAAATTCGAAGCGGCCCCCGAGCAATATGCACCTCAATATGGCGGTTATTGCGCCTGGGCGGTGGCACATAACAGCACGGCCAAGGGAGACCCTCAGCAGTGGGAAATTCACAATGGCAAGCTTTACCTCAACTACAACGCCAACATTAAAAAACGATGGCAGGCCGACAAACAAAACCTTATAGGAAAAGCCGACCGGTATTGGCCCGGCCTGTTGGATTAACACCACAGGCTAGTATTCAACCATTCGAAATACATTGACCCTAGAGAAAAAAGATGAACAGAGTGACAACCAATATTATTAGCTGGCTCATTGTGTTGTGGACCGCAAAGGTATTTTTGTTCTCCCTGCCCTACAAATTTACCGGGCACCCCGATACCCAACACATATTTGGCACCATCGGTACTTGGATGAGCGATGTGATTGGCCGTGGCATTGGCCATTGGTTCATTGAGTATGGCGCTTATGCTGTCGGTACGGTTGAGCTGATAACAGCGGCAGTGCTGCTGTCGCCTGTCCTCTTCTGGTTATTGCAAAAAACCAGTCTGGCCAATCGACTGCCTCAACAGTCCATCATGCATTGCATCGGAGGGTTGATGGCTTCCGCCATTATGAGCGGTGCGGTCTTTTTTCACTTATTTACGCCGCTGGGCATTCAGGTACTGCACGAAGGTAAAAGTGATAATGGCTCACTCTTCTATGCCGCCGTTTCAATTCTATTGTTTGGTTCCTGTCTTTTCGCATTGAACTTTATGCAATGGCGAGCATCAGGCCGAGGCCAGGGGCGACAGGCCGTTAATTCGGGCTGAAGTAACACCTCGCTGACTCATCAACCTGTTTTTTCTCAGCAACCACTGTGATGTCTACCATGATAATTCGCCTGTTACTGATATTTTCTTACATTTTCTCCTGTATTCGGCTACGAGTAGCGCCCTATAAATACTTTCAACTGAATTCAGACTACTTCAACGAGCAGAGAGAGATATTTTCAAAGCTGGATATGGATCGATTAATTCCTGATCGCTGGCGGCTACAACAGTTTCTGGATATTGGCAATCAATACCCGGTGAAATACCCGGTTTTCGTCAAACCGGAATGGGGGCAGAACTCCCACGGGGTTCAGCGGGCCGATAATCGACAGGCGCTTGAGCATATTCGGGCTAATCGAACAGAGGATCGCATGAATTACCTTATTCAGCAGGCGGCTCCAGGTAAGCGGGAGTTTGAAGTCTTCATCATTCCCTCATCCAACCCCACCCAGCTGCCTGCCATCCTGTCCGTTACGGAAACCCTCAACCGTTCAGGGGAGCGATTTCCAATTAATGGCATATACAATAAAAGTACTCATTATCTAAGCATTAGTAACCAATTAAATATCGAACAAATGAGTGCACTTTGGACCCACCTGAAACAGATCGGGCCGTTTCGCATTTCACGCTTCGGACTTCGGGCCGACTCCATCAATGCATTATTAAAAGGGGAGTTTCATATTGTTGAAATCAACCTGTATTTACCGATGCCCTTGGCCCTCCTTGCAGACAATCTGATCAAAACAGAGAAATACCGTCTGTGTTTACGCTGCATGTGGCAGCTAGCAAACATAACCAAAACACTCCCGGCCAACCACCCTCACAAACCGGTCTTTTTCAAAAACCTACGACTGAGCCGATCGTTCAAGCTCTCCAACAAGATAGGGTCTTACAATGAACATAGTTAAGAAATTGATTTATCAGTGGATCAGTCGACATTTCATGAACGGTTGCAGCAGCTACAACAGCCTGGAAGTGAGAAAAAGATGTCGTTCAAAAAAGCAGGCACGTGCCGTATTTGCACAACACCGTGTGCCACACGCACAGGGGCTGATTTTCTTCAATCCGTTTAAGGCGCTCCAGTTTGCCAAAGTTTACGGTTTTCCACTGGTCATCAAGCCGAATGTCAGTGGTTTCTCAAGAGGAAGTCATTTTCCAATAACCGATACCAAAACACTTTGGAAAGCCATTTTTCTGGCGAAACTGTGGTGGCCCACCACAGTCGTTGAACAGTACCTGGAAGGCAGCAACTACCGTGTGGTTGTCGCTCAGGGAAAAATCATGTCAGTGTTGCAACGCTATGCCCCCTTCGTAACCGGAAACGGAGTCGATACCATTAGTACTCTCATTGATAAAGAGAATGCCATTCGGGAAAGCATGGGGCTCTACCCCTGCATTCACCCGTTGCAAAAGGGCAAGGTGACTCAACAGTTTCTTAATAAAAAGCACTACACACTGCAGACCGTTCCCGCCGATCAAGAGGTCGTTAATCTGTTCTATCGCATCTCTTTGGCACCGGGCGGCGTGGTTAGAACCATCGAAAAGCAGACCATCCCCTTGGTCAACCAAGCATTGTTCAAACAGGTACTGGAGATGTTCGACGCAAATATTCTCGGCATTGACGTTATTTTTGAAAAAGGCATAGAGACTGACTACCGGGAGCAGAAGTGTATATTTCTTGAGGTAAACTCACGCCCCTACCTGAAAATGCATGATTACCCACGGTATGGCCGCAAAGAGGATCTTTCAAGCTATTTCGAGGCCCTTGACCGTCTCGAAATCAACCAGACGGAAGTATTCTGATGCCGTTTTCATCCCGCCATTTCTATCAGTTTTCTGGCATTCACTCGTTACTAATTGGGTTGCTGCCCTTTTTCCTTCCGGTACTGCTCTGGAACAGGGACGCATCACTTGGCGAGATCGCGGCTTTTATCGCCACAACCGGCATCGGCTTTATCGTCACACTTTGGTGCTGGGACCGATTACGATTCCAGCAGCGATGGGGGCTTATCGTCTCGCTTTCGCTGCTTAGTGAACTCCTTCTGGTTACCGCACTGGCATGGGATGAAAACGTACTATTTCTTACGGTGCTTGCCCTTCTCAATGGTGCCTACAACTGTTTTTACTGGTCAACCCAGCGAGCGATTTTCAGCGACATCACCTCCGATGAGAATACCGGCAACACCTTTGGCAACTTTCAGATATTGGTCGTTATACTGCTAAAACTTGGCATTCTAATAGGCGGATATTTGCTGGAAAGCCAGGGCATGCTATCCGTACTACTGCTATCAATATCGATCTGCTCAGTCGCTTGGCTACCGTTTGGCAAGTGGCGATTAATTAAGCTGCAAAACACAACCGTCGCTCCGCCGCTCTCCCTGAAGCACATAATTGCCTTTAAAGATCAAAAACAGTCTCGATTGATCTTTTTAATAGATGGCCTTTTTCTATTTCTAGAGAGCTACTTTTGGGTGCTGTCACTCTATTTTTTAGCTCAGCAGAGTTTTTTAAGGCTAGGGGTCATTGTCGTACTGCTCACGCTGCTTTTATCTGTTTTATTTTATTTTATCAAGGTCAGAATTGACCGGATAAATCCACAGCGAATTTATGCCCTGGCAGTGGTGCTTTATGCGTCCTCTTGGCTGTTACGGGGCCAGTTGAGCGAGATCACCAACACACCGCTACTATATGTGACCATTATTACCATTGC
>JBFKTM010000349.1:0-4230 GCA_041636295.1 Oleiphilaceae bacterium | reverse complement strand
CTATACCATGACCATTATCGGAAACGATCACTTTTACATTCCCCCCCTCTTTACGAGTGCAAATTTTGATCTCTCCATTTTTATCTATCGCATGCCCGGCATTGACCAATAGATTCATAAAAACCTGATTAATCTGTGAAGGGACACATTGCACGAGTGGAATAGGGTCATATAGTTTTTCGATCTTCGCTTTATACTTAAGTTCGTTATGGACAATATTAAGGGTACTGTCTAGTCCCTTAATCAGATCTGAAAATACCATCTCCTCATCACTTATGTGAGAAAAGTCTTTAAGATCCTGCACTATCTGCTTTACTCGGCTGATCCCTTCCAGAGACTCTTTTTGCAGATCTATCAAGTCATCTCGCAGAAACTCAATATCATTGTCAGCCTTTATTGACTGTATAGTTTTGATTAACGATTCATCGCCGGCACTGACACAGGCACTCTCAATCTTGTCGAGTACGTCTATGATCTCTTTAGTATAGGTGCCAAGCGACGTTAAGTTTGAACTTACATACCCAATAGGATTGTTAATCTCATGTGCAACCCCCGCTGCCAGCTGACCTATGGAGGCCATTTTTTCTGACTGAAGTAGCTGGCTTTGCGCACTCTGAAGTTTTGTAATCAGTTTTTTCTGTTCCGCTTGCTCATCTTTTAGATCATCATTGCGTTGTTGTAACGTATCTAATAACTGTTTTTTCTCGATATTGGAGTATGCTTGGGAGAGAATTTGAGAAAGGTAGACTTCATCCATTACACCGAATGGACGCTGATGACTCTTATTAGCCAAGTAAAATATAGCGCCAAGGCGTTTCCCGAATTTCATTGGAATAACCAGGAGATTGTTTATCCGGTTAATCTCTTTATTCTCTCTATGGTACTGCTCCAGGTCATTAAATACGTGCGCCTTATCAATCTCAAAAAGGTTAACCTCTTTATACAATCCATTTAGTTCGATTAATTGCTGCCGAGTCAGTTTGCGATTACTCCAGGTCTCTTTGAATCCGTCCCCTTCGATGATATAGAGCGCACTAGCGGACGCCTCTGTTAATAACTCTGCACGGGTCAATAGCTCCATAAAAAAATCGCTTTCGTCATACTCGACTGTTTTAAGCCACTCCAGACACTCAGACCAAATAACCTGATATCGCATATTGTGCTGCAGTTCATTAATTGTCACTCGTTCGCTCACACGCACTTCAGCTAAAGAGAGCAGGCATGCCGCCATGGTTAATACCTGAAAGTGGCTATTTAACGGCGATTGATGATTATCTTTGGATAAGAAAACAACCGTATTACTTCTGTTTTTCTTCGCCTTGATAACGCACCCCCAAAAGTCGAACGGTCCGCTATTACCTATGCACTGCCCCCTAACCGGTGACGTTGCCGACTCGATCAGGGTCATAACTTTTTCAATTTCATTACTTAGCAGGTCGGCACCATCACCAACCGTTTTATACTCTCGGTTTACAATGTAATTATTGTGGTCATGGACAGTATGAGAAATGCAAACACCATCAATACCCAGATGGAGCCCCACCCTCTCCATTAGGGCGTTGAGTGGTAAATCAACAAGGCCATTCAACAGTTCTGAAAGTGACTCATCTTTCACGCCAGGGACTCCATTGCTCAATATGCGCTGCATTAATCTACCCCCTCTTCCCAATCAATGTCACTTCCGCCCCCTCATCTTTTTATTACCGACAATTTATTTGTTTTATGCAATGAGTTGCTTAGACAGGTCACTAAACAGCTTTCTACCAGGAGTTAACTGCGCTTCCAAAACAGTAATATCGATATGACTGTTTTCCAGTATTTTGTCGTCTACCGCCATTAACGGTAAACCATCAATTGAAATCTCCCCCATACCGGTAGCCATAACGTCACAGACTCGGAGAAGATAAGGTATTGGCGTGGTAGCGTTAGAAAGATCACTCACTTGAGAGAGCACATCGACAATGGTATTGGGGAAATGCCATGTATCGAGACCCAACGCAGAGACCTGAAAGTGATCGATACCAAAGAATTTACGCTCAGCGTCAATCAGGCAAACATTATTTTTTTGCGCCCAAACCGAACATTCTAAAAATTTGTCCGGAAAAAAATAGTGTAGGATGATCATACCCAGCTCCTGAAAAAGCCCAGCTGTGTAGGCTGTAACCGGATCATATTTAACACTCTCAGCTAATTTCATAGCTAAACAGCCCACCATCAAACTATGCCGCCACACCTGATTATAATCGACCGTTAGCGATACCGGTTCCTGCATATTATTGTCGGTGATTGTGGTTTTATTATTCGGATTTTCGGCGTGTTTTTTGGCTTCCTCAAACTGCCCCATTACCGCTAGGGTGTAAACTAAGTTTTTAACGGTATGATTACCTAAAATGACACAAGCCTCTCTTACAGAGCCAATCTGCCGGCTAAATCCGTAAAATGAGCTATTGGCCATATGCAGAACGCGCCCCGCTAGGATAGGATCAACCAACAGTTTCTCAGCCACTTTTGACATATCAGCACGATTTTCATCAAGCATTGTCAGTACATCATTAATTGCAGATGAAAATGGCGGAAGATCTTTAATCGTATTAACAACAAAGGCGCGATTAAACTGTGCTGGATTGCTCGTCATGTTCATTCTCGCTAACACCACCTATATCTCGTAGTAAAATGTCTCTCAACAGAACCATAGCGGACATATCTGTATAGGGTTCAAATAAGGTAATTACCCTGTCTGACTCGGCCTGTCTGCGGGTTTTTCCCGATTCAGTATGGGTTGATGAAACGGCGATATGAGTAATTGATTTGCTTTTAAGTAACTCAATATACTTTTCTGTCAATTCCGTCCCTTCAGGCAATAGTGCCGCGCCATTACTGGTTCGTAGATCCTCTACCAGTAACATTCCTGGTAATGCATCACCGATTCCGATCTCCTCTTTCATAAGGCTTCTCCGCAAATAAGGTAACCATTTATCTCATCCCTGCTCCCAATTACGGAAAAAAACGCCATAAATCGCCCGCTATCTGTCACATATTGCTGCCGGTTACTCACTGTCAGCCCGTCAGTATTTGACAGATTATTTCGCCAGGTACAGAAATCTCCATACAAGTCAGCAGGAAGCGCTTGCTGAGTAATAGAACCAACTAAGGTAGGGTTACATAACACTTCTTTTGAAAGCTCATTGGCGCCCACTATAAAATCATCTTCACTAACACCAATCGCTATATAGGGGAGGCAGTCTAGTATCTCCCTAGAGACATTGAGGCTCTTTACATGGAGCATAAGCTCGCGGGTTTTCTCCTCAACTCGTTTTTCTAAATCTGAATTGAGCGCCTTTAACTCCGTAGTAAGTTCTCTATTTTGCTGTTTTAGCTCATATATAGAGAACGCTTCACGTAAACTGCTCAGCAGCTGTTCATCATCCCAGGGCTTAAAGATAAATTTGAATATGGCACCATCGTTAATTGCACCCGCTATGCTTTCGAGCGCGGTATAGCCACTGATCATTAACCGTAAGGTATCTGGGTATAACTTTTTAACTTCGGAGAACAGTTGGATTCCAGTGATACCTGGCAACCGTTGATCAGATAAAATAACGGCAATAGGTTGTCTTTGCAGAATTTCCAGCGCTTCTTCAGCACTCGCTGCAAGAAATATGTTATACCCTTCTTTACGACATAGTCGCTGAATCGCCTTGCAAATGGGCTCTTCATCGTCCACAAGAAGTAATGTTTTTTCCATAGAGCGTTCCATTTACTTACGCCACTTAGTTAGGCTTAGATATAAATTCCATTTATAAAATAGTTTAGATGGTGATTTTGGAATAGCAAAAATTCTACTGCTATATTCATGTCGCAATCACCTAAAGTTCTTTGTCGTTCACCTCCAAATAATTCTCTACTAGTTAGGTGCTTTCCAAAAACTGGTCTATATATTTTATTGTTATTAACAAACGCAAAAAGGATTCGCGTGTGGTCGATTACGATCAAGACAACCATAAGCTAACGCTAAAAATCGTCTTTTACGGGCCTGCTTTAAGTGGCAAGACGACCAATCTAACAAGCCTTCATAGACTGCTGTCACCAGAGCTAAAAGGTGAAATGATGGCGTTGGAAACTAAAAATGACAGAACTCTGTTTTTTGACCTTCTTCCATTAGGGCTAACTACGTCAACCGGCCTGTTAATAAAACTCAAGGTGTTCACAGTCCCAGGACAAGTCGCCCAT
>JBFKTM010000348.1:0-4247 GCA_041636295.1 Oleiphilaceae bacterium | reverse complement strand
GCTCCTCTTCTTACTGTAGTGGTAAACATGCTACCGCCTTCATTACTGGAGCCTCTAAATACTTTCTTAGTGCCCTGATGAGGGCCTTGGGGAGTAAGTTCAGGGGCGTGATGGTAATATTGCTCGCCATACCAGTCATTAACATACTCCGCCACATTGCCGGACATATGGTGGAGGCCGAGAGGGTTTGGGGGGTAGTAGTCGCCTACCATCGGGTGTTGCTGATCATCGTTATAGCCCATGATATTGGTTCCATTTCTTAAATCGATGCTTCCGTCATTAGTGGCAAACGGCAGTGCTTGTCCGCGGCTGCGGGCGGCATACTCCCATTGTGCTTCGGTCGGTAGATCAAACGGGAGCTGACTTTGCTTAGCGAGCCAGCCACAGTAGGCTTTGGCTTCGTACCAATCAGGTGCAAATGCGGGGATTTGGGGCTTGTGAAACCACTTACCTTCATAATACAGCTTTCTTCCAGTTGCCCTACTAAATGTATCAAACTCCTCCCAGGTCACCTCGTATTTATTGATTGAGAAGCTATCCAGTGTGACTTTATGAAGAAAGTCATCATCGCTATCTCCACTCCAATGAAGGAAGGTTTTGCTACCGCTTTCATCGGTTTCCCAGACGCCAAAATCCCCCATCATAAAGCTGCCACCTTCAACAAACACCATGTTGTTGATAGTTTGTTGAACGACTCGGCTAACCTCCAGTTGAAGCGGATCTGTTTCTTCGGGGGGCGATTGGCAGGCGCACAGAGTTGCTGTTACGGTAATCATTACAGTGATGTGAAGCTTTGATCTAGTCATTTTCCTGTCCTGTTACTCCTTATTACTAAGGGTTTCATTTCCTTATGAACTTAGATTGAAACGGGGCTCTCACTTAGCGCAAACACTCTGCATAGGTTATATGTTGCAGAATTTTTTCTAATAACACTCCTCAGCATCAAGTCCAAGCGTAGCCCCCAGCTCAGCCAGTCGGGGCGTGGATTTTTCCGGTGCGGAGACCAACAGGTTAATTGGGATTTCACTGCCGATCGCTATCTTGTCGTAGAGCGCCCTGTTGTCGATGACGAAGGTCGACTTGAAGCGGGTGCCATAGCTATATTGGTATTCGACGGTATAGACAACTTCTTCCGCGAGATGTTGGCTTTTATCTTTGCGGTGGCGGCTGTTCCTGTAGTAGTAGGCGTTGTCTTCAATGGATTTACAGACTACCGTGGCAGTGGCCGGGGTGCCGAATTGGTTGATCAGCGCGATTTCGTAATAGTAGCGGACGCTTGATTGCAGCGTTGTGAAGACAAAATAGGGCATCAGGAAAAACAGCCCACCGAGAATAATAGGCAGTAGTATCAGCTCATCACCCAGGGTACCCATAGCGATGCCGGCAAAAGGAACCAGCAGAGTGAACAGAAAAGTAAGCCCCAGACCGGTGTGTTGTTTTAACGCGGCCAGGTAGAGTTCGTTTTTGATTGAGGCGTATTTGGCGGGGGGCATCCCTTGCATTGCTTCATCCTTGAAGTGTGTTTTTAAAGCGGCGGCAATTCTATCACAAGGTTGTGTGCTGTTGTTGTCTAAATGTAGTCGGCGACATGCCAAACCAGCGTTTAAAGGCACGGGTAAAATTGCTGGGGTCCTGAAAGCCCAACTGATAGGTAATGTCGATAATCGATTGTTGAGTATGGGTTAAATAGCGTTGTGCTAAGTGTTTTCTTACTTCGTCCAGTAATTGACGAAACGAGGTCGCTTCGTCTTTCAGCTTCCGTTGTAAATTGCGACTGCTCATATGCAGGCTGTCGGCAATAAGCGATTGACTGGGCTCGCCCATGGTGAGAGCGGTGATAATTTTTTCGGTTACTTGCTTGGTGAGTGATTGTTGCAACAGGCGTGAGAGATAGCTCTGCACCACTTCATCATTTTTCAGGGCAATGTCGCGATTGGCTGAGGGGAGCGGCTTATCCAGATCACTATTGCTGAAATAGATTCTATTATGACCTGCCGAAAATCGAACGTCACAGGGGAAGTATTGACTAAATGGGGCCGGGTCTTCAGGTGGCTCACGCTCCAGTTCGACTCGTAAAGGGCGGAGCTGGCCAGCGGAGACTGACATGGCCATACGGATCATCGTAGCAGAGAAGGCATCAATGGCCTCTTTGGCGTAAGCTTGACCGGGAATTTTGACATAGCAAAACGCGGACTCCTCTGAACCCTCTTGTATCTCAATGGTTAGTACATTGCTGACAATCTGATAATAACGTTGTGCCCGGTGCCAGGCTTCACGCAGAGTCTCACTCACCATCCATGAAAAACCCAGCGCATGAAAACTGGTGGGCAGCACAAACTGAGGAACGCAGAGACCAAAGGCTTCGTTGCCGGTTGCGGCAACAGCCAAGGCCCAGAGTCGACTCATTTTAGAGACCAGTATCCGGCCTTCAGGATCATTTAGCTGCTCAGGTTCTATTGCCGCTTCCAGCAACAGTTGGTGACTATCAATACCCTGTGCATCAATGGCATTGCATACGGCTTTAGCCCACGATGCCAGGGTCGTGGGTTGTGCGTCTAATATGAACGGAGTGTCAGGCTGGGGCATACGTTGTTGTTTAAAGACCCGATTTGGTAAAAGAGTTGTGCCAAGCTTAGCTCAACTCAATGATGTTTTAAATTTTATTAGACATAGCCTAGCAAGGCTTAGAGGCAGATTATCCTTATCAGCAGGCGTTGTAAGGGTTAATTCGAGCCAGTTAATTGACCTTGGGTTAGAGAAAATCCTTTACTTGAATCTGGTAATCCACCGGATCCACGGTTTTCACAATGCGGTCTTGCACTTTGGGGTGTGCCAGGTCGATTACAACGGTTTTGATATAAGATCTGAACTTGCTGTGGTACATCACGCGGATGGTCGGGAGTCGCTGATCAAACTCATTGGATTCAATGACAACCCCGAGTCGCCCACTCTCCAGCAATACCAGTGACCCCACCGGATAGATGCCAATGCAGCGAATAAAGTGATTCACCAGTGTTTTGTCTAAATGGTTATCACTCCATTCAAGCAGCTTCTTGATGGCTTGCGTGGGGGTCATGCCTTTGTGATAACAGCGATCTGCCGTAATGGCATCGTAGACATCGACAATCGCGACCATCTTACCGTGTTGGGATATCTCGTCGCCTTTCAGACCATCCGGATAACCTGAACCATCAATACGCTCATGATGCTGCGCCATGGTCGTGAGGGATAGTTCAGAAACACCACCAATTGATTTAAGCATATCGCGGCCATACACCACGTGGTGTTTCATCTCTGTAAACTCTTCGCTGGTGAGTCGACCGGGTTTGTGCAGAATCTCGTCGGGTACCATGACTTTTCCAATATCGTGCAACAGTGCGCCGACCATGGTTTGGTGCATTATGTCTCGATCCATGCTCATCGAGCGGCAGTAAACCGACATCAATACACTGAGGTTCACCGAATGCTCCATCAGGTATGAATCTTTATCGCGAATGCAGCCAAGACAGGTTAATGCGTGATGGTTTCTGAATATCGAATCTAACATATTGTCAGCCAAGTCATCGACGGAGTTGATATCGAAATCGAGACCGAGCTTTACATTGTCCATGACATTACTGATTAGCCCCTTTGCTTCATTGTGAATCCTAGCGGCAACTGTCATTTCGTCAGCAAGTGAGATAACGGGTTTGTTATAGGGGGTTAGTTCGCCAGCTCGTTCCAGCTTTGCTTGATTGTCTCGGTCGACTTCAGGCAGGGGGACCGCGTCCTGATGGTCTTTGCCTTTACTGGTATCGATGTAGAGCTCAGTGATGCCAAGCTTGGCAATCTTTTCAATTACCTGCTCGCTGCGAATAAATCCTTTTCTTTTGAAATTGTTATGGGGAATCCAGTCATTGTTAAGGTCTGTAATATACATTCCGACCTGAAGATTGCTTACTGAAATGCGTTTAATCATGAACGTTTTGATCGTGTTAAGTGGAAAATAGCCTTGTTTGAATGAAGTATAGTCGATATGAGGACGATAGCGTGAAGTTGTGATGGGGCTCCCTATTCCGCTGAACAAATGGCTGGTAGCGTAGTGAAAAAAGGTAAAAGCTCTGATAAGCTGGTATTTTTGTGCAATTTAAAACAGCTGATTTAAATAAAAACTCTAATTTTCTGAATATGGTTATTGGTGCCTGTCCGTTATTGTCGTTGCTTTTGAGGGCATGAATAAACGATATGTACATCACTATTGTACGCTG
>JBFKTM010000347.1:0-4254 GCA_041636295.1 Oleiphilaceae bacterium | reverse complement strand
TCGGACAACGCATCGAGAGCTATTTTGATCGGTTGTGGGGGCAGGATGAGACCCGCTCCAGCCGTATCGTGTTGATCGGTAAGGGGCTCAATGAAGCCACGCTGCTAGCTGCCCTGAAACAAGCGGAAGTGTAGAAAGACGATGCACCTGTTAGCCGCCAAACCCGGTGGATTCAATGACGATGAAGGTATTATCGACCTGCAGCAATCGGCGGCTGACATCGTCATACTGGCCGCTCAGGACAGCTCCCTGTCACTGCTCGCGCAACGTGCCGAGCAGTTACCTGAGCATTATCCCTCCATTCGGCTGGCTAACTTTGTTAACCTGACCAAGCCGGCAGCGTTCGACCTTTACGCCCACCGCGTATTGGAAAAAGCCAAGCTTATCGTGGTATCACTGCTGGGGGGCAAACCCTATTTTGCCTATGGCGTAGAACAACTACAGCAAATTTGTCATCAAACCGGTGCCCAACTGGCACTGGTACCGGGCGACGATCAACCCGATGAGGAACTGTTTAACGCCAGTTCAGTTACCCGACCAGACCTTCTCCGCCTATGGCGCTACCTACGTGAGGGAGGTGTCCGCAATACCGACAACTTTTATCGGTTTATTCAACAGACCTTTTTTGAGCACTCCCTAAGTGTTGCAGACAAAGCCGCTATAGTCGAAGAACCACGTCCCTTTCCCCGTACGCTGATTTTCTGCCCGGAGCAGCAAGAGCAAACCTTCCAGGAGTGGCAGCAAAAATCGGAACAACGCAGGCAACAGATCAATGAGCCGCTGCCTACAGCGCTGCTGCTGTTTTACCGAAGCCATTTACAAGCGGGGAACACTAAGGCATTTGCCGAGTTTATTCAGATCCTGGAACGATACGGCCTAACCGTCTTGCCAGTCGCCACCACATCATTGAAAGAGCCCGAATGCAAAGCACTGGTCGACCAGCTGGCAGAAAGAAGCGATTGCCGGGTAATTCTTAACACGACCGCGTTTTCGATACGCTCTACAACTCTGGCAGAATCAGAACATGGCCCCGGCAATGCCCACCTTAGTTCACAGCCTGATCAACTTGAGCCGGAAGCATTGTTTGCGGTAAATGCACCAGTTCTACAAGTTATTTTGGCTGCCAACAGCGAGGCCGATTGGCTTGAACATAGCCAGGGATTAAGAGCCCGGGATATCGCAATGAATATTGCGTTGCCAGAAATGGACGGACGTATCATCACCCGTGCTATCAGCTTCAAGGATGCCGCAGGCCGTAGCGAACGTACCGAGTACGACCAGGTGAGCTATCGGTTACAGGTTGATCGTGCCCAGTTTGTCGCTGAACTGGCAAGGCGTTGGGCTGAACTGGCTAGAAAAGGCAATGCCGAAAAGCGGGTTGCGTTAATCCTCGCTAACTACCCTACCCGAGACGGTCGTATTGGCAACGGGGTCGGATTAGACACCCCCGCATCCACCATCGAGATTCTTAACGCATTGGCTCAAGCCGGTTATAGCGTAGAGAATATCCCTGCTACCGGTACCGCATTAGTCCATGAGTTATTGGGCAATGTAACCAACGACCTAAGCAGCCTCGATCTTCGCCCCTGTCAACAGAGCCTCGCGATCGAAGAGTATCAACACTACTTCAATGCGTTGCCTGCTGAGGCTCAACAAGCAGTATTAGACCGCTGGGGATTACCCGAACAGGACCCTAAAGTACGTTCAGGACGTATTATGATTGCCGGCATTCGATTGGGCGAAACCTTTGTCGGGATACAACCGGCACGGGGCTTCAATATCGATGTGGCCGCCAACTACCACGACCCGGATTTGGTCCCGCCCCACAGTTATCTGGCATTCTACTTCTGGCTACGCCACTGTTATCAGGTAGATGCTTTTATTCATATAGGTAAACACGGCAATCTGGAGTGGTTGCCTGGTAAAGGAGTCGCCCTCAGCAATCAGTGCTGGCCCGACATCGCCCTTGGTCCTATGCCCCACCTCTATCCGTTTATCGTTAATGACCCCGGTGAAGGCGCTCAGGCGAAACGGCGCAGCCAGGCGGTAGTGCTGGATCACCTAATGCCGCCCATGACGCGGGCTGAGAGTTACGGCGAATTACAGGAACTGGAGCAGCTGGTCGATGAGTATTATCAGGCGATTGGGCTCGATCCGCGCCGCGAGGCTTTCTTACGAAAGAAAATACTGGATCTGGTGGACCGTACCCAGCTGATTGCCGAACTCAATCTGAAAGATCAGGAAACAGACGATGATAATGCCGTACTAAACGAGCTGGATGCCTACCTCTGTGAATTAAAAGAAGCCCAGATTAGAGACGGGTTACACACCTATGGCGTTAAGCCCACCGGTGAGCAACGGATTGATACCCTGGTGGCTCTTACCCGTTTACCAAGGGGAGAACAGCGGGTTCAAGATGCCAGTATTCTTGAGTGCCTGGTTAAGGACTTTGAGCTGACACTGGATGAAGACAACCAGCAAAAGTTATTTAACCCGCTCAAGTTTGAAGCCAGTAGGCCCTGGAACGGGCCCAGACCGGCTATATTAGAAAATATAGATAACAGCTCCTGGCGGACCCATGCTGATACGCGCGAACGGCTTGAGCTGTTGGCTAAACATTTAGTAACTCACTACTTTAGTCAGGATGAGACTTTGGCTCAAACGACTGATGATCTTCGAGAATTAGAACCCGTTCCACCCATTGAACGAATGCATTCAGCAATCCGAAAAATTGGCGCATTATTCGACATCGATGTCGGGTTAAAACCCAACCTACTTTTACATACAGAGCAACTGTTTAAGCATATCGAAACAGTTATTATTCCAGCCTTTGATGGCAGCGCTCCAGAGGAGTTAAGACAGCTATTAAATGGACTTAATGGTGGCTTTGTGCCTCCCGGTGCCAGTGGTGCACCGACCAGGGGCCGCTTGGACGTATTACCCACCGGCCGCAATTTCTACTCCGTTGATAGCCGCAGTATTCCCACCCCTGCCGCTTGGGAGTTAGGTCAAGCATCTGCCGAACAATTGGTGCTGCGACACCTACAAGAACATGGTGACTACCCCACTACCCTGGGCCTATCGGTATGGGGAACCGCTACCATGCGCACCGGTGGTGATGATATTGCCCAGGCATTTGCCTTGATGGGCATAAAACCGATCTGGGCGGCAGGCTCCAATCGCGTCATAGACTTTGAAATACTACCCAATTTTTTACTCAATCGACCCCGTGTTGACGTTACCTTAAGAGTCTCGGGATTCTTTCGAGATGCCTTCCCGAATGTCATGACGTTATTCGACGCGGCGGTCAGCGCTCTGGCCGAGCACGAAGAACCCGGCAATACCAACACCATCAAACAACGGGTACTGAAAGACACGGCATTGCTAACGGAAAACGGTATGGCACCGGAAAAGGCCAGACAGCAAGCTAGCTGGCGGGTATTTGGTTCAAAACCTGGGGCCTATGGAGCCGGATTGCAAGGCTTAATAGACGAACGCTGCTGGGACACCGCTGCTGATCTGGCAGAAGCTTATATCAACTGGGGTGGATACGCCTATGGTCAAAACAACAAAGGTACCGCCGCCTTCGATACCTTCGAACACCGTTTGGGTCAGCTACAAGCCGTCGTACAGAATCAGGACAACCGCGAGCATGACTTGCTGGATTCCGACGATTATTACCAATTCCAAGGCGGTATGACTAACGCCGTGCGCGTCATCTCGGGCGAAACACCCGCCGTCTACCATAGCGATCACTCCAATCCTTCAGATCCCAAAATAAGAACCCTGCAAGAAGAACTCAACCGAGTGATTCGTTCTCGCGTAGTTAATCCAAAATGGATCAATGGCATGCAGCGCCATGGCTACAAGGGGGCCTTCGAAATGGCCGCCACTGTGGACTATTTGTTCGCCTATGATGCCACTACCGACATGGTTGCCGACTACCAATATGAGATGGTCACTGACCGCTATCTTTTCGACGATCAGAACCGAGCGTTTCTGGAGCAGCACAACCCCAAAGCCTTGCAGGAGATGGCAGAACGGATGATGGAAGCAATACAACGAGGGTTGTGGGAAGCGTCTGAAGAGTATGCAGAAAAGCTTGAGAATCTGCTGCTGGCTATTGAAGAAAAGCTGGAAGAAGGTTAATAACTAGGAAGTTGGCTAGTTGGCTAGTTGGCTAGTTGGCTAGTTGGCTAGTTGGCTAGTTGGCTAGTTTAGCCTACGAGTAGCGAATACATTGTCAACACAACT
>JBFKTM010000346.1:0-4260 GCA_041636295.1 Oleiphilaceae bacterium | reverse complement strand
GTATTTGCCACTTGAATAATTGTGCTACAGGTGTTGCTACCCAAGACCAGAACCTGCGCGACAAGCACTTCATTGGTACTGTTGAAATGGTTATGAACTTCTTCAAGTTTGTAGCCGAAGAGACGCGAGAGTGGATGGCTAAGCTGGGTGTGCGTACATTAGAAGAACTTGTTGGGCGTACTGAACTGTTGGAAGTATTGCCTGGAGCAACCAACAAGCAAAAGAATTTGGATCTTTCTCCTATTCTGCGTAACGACCATATTCCGGCTGACAAGCCCCATACCTGTCTGGTTGAAAGGAATGAGCCGTTCGACAAAGGCCTGCTGGCGGAGAAAATGGTTGCCGAGGCCGGTACCGCCATCGAAAACAAATCGGGTGGTGAGTTTACCTTTTCGGTAACTAACTGTGACCGTTCAATCGGCGCGAGATTGTCTGGTGAGATTGCCAAGCGCCACGGCAATCAGGGGATGAGTGACACACCTATTAGACTAAATCTAACGGGTACAGCGGGTCAGAGTTTTGGCGTCTGGAACGCCGGTGGCCTCAATATGTACCTGGAAGGTGATGCTAACGACTATGTTGGTAAAGGGATGACTGGCGGGAAGCTGGTAATTCGTCCGCCTCAATGCAGCACCTTCAAAACGCAAGAGACAGCCATTGTTGGTAACACTTGTCTTTATGGTGCCACTGGCGGCAAGCTCTTTGCTGCCGGTACTGCAGGTGAGCGTGTTGGTGTTCGAAATTCGGGCGCGCACGCGGTCGTTGAAGGTGTCGGCGATCACTGCTGTGAGTACATTACCGGCGGTTTGATTACCGTATTGGGTGAGACAGGCTATAACTTTGGTGCTGGTATGACCGGTGGTTTCGCCTATGTACTTGACCAGAAAAATGGTTTTGTAGATCAGTACAATCACGAACTCGTTGAAATTCATCGTATTTCTAGCGAGCAGATGGAACCATACCGCAATCATTTGCGCGGTGTAATTGAAGAACACGTTGCTGAAACTGGCAGCGAGTGGGCTCAGCATATTCTCGATAACTTTGATGACTATGTTGTTCGTTTCTGGCTTGTGAAGCCAAAGGCGGCGAGTCTGAAGAACTTGCTCGACAGCACCAGAGCCCGGCCGGAATAAGGCGGGCTTGTCGCCCCTCGACTAATGCCAGATTTATCGAGTAATGACTGGTCTGAGAGGGGCGGAAATAGTGACTACGAGTGACGTGTGAAGGTTAGAGAGGCTTTTAAGCGATGACAGAACGATTAAATAACGATTTTCAGTTCGTGGAAGTTGGTCGACAGGACCCGGAGAAGGTACCTGCTGAGATCCGAAAAAATGAGTTTGGTGAAATCTATAAGCCTTTTCAAAAGGCTGAAGTAGAGAGCCAGTCCCACCGCTGTCTGGAGTGTGGTAATCCTTATTGTGAATGGAAATGCCCCGTTCACAACTACATTCCAAACTGGTTGAAGATGGTGTCAGAAGGTAATGTAATTGAAGCCGCAGAAATGTGTCATCAGACCAATTCATTGCCAGAGGTCTGTGGTCGGGTATGTCCTCAAGACCGATTATGTGAAGGTGCCTGCACACTGAATGACGGGTTTGGTGCGGTGACTATTGGCTCCGCTGAGAAATATATTACTGATACCGCCTTTGCCATGGGGTGGCGTCCAGATATGTCTAACGTGGTCTGGACAGACAAGAAAGTTGCCGTTATCGGCGCAGGTCCAGCGGGATTGGGATGCGCCGATATCCTGGTAAGAAATGGCGTTAAACCGACTGTATTTGACAAAAATCCCGAGATTGGTGGTTTGTTAACCTTCGGGATTCCAGAATTTAAGCTGGAAAAAGAAGTAATGACACGTCGTCGTGAGATCTTCGAGACAATGGGTGTTGAGTTCAAGCTTAATACCGAGATTGGTTCCGATGTTACCATCGAGCAGCTGTTAGAAGAGTATGACGCCGTCTTTATGGGTATGGGAACCTATAACTACATGAAGGGTGGATTTCCGGGTGAAGAGTTGCCTGGTGTCTACGATGCGTTGCCGTATTTGATTTCTAACGTCAATCGCTGTCTGGGCTTTGAAAAAGACGCCGCCGAATTTATCGATATGAAGGGTAAAAAGGTCGTTGTGCTTGGTGGTGGTGATACGGCGATGGACTGTAATCGTACAGCTATTCGTCAGCAGGCTGCAACGGTAACCTGTGCTTACCGTCGTGACGAAGAGAACATGCCGGGTTCCCGTAAAGAAGTTGCCAACGCTAAGGAAGAGGGGGTTCAGTTTCTCTTTAATCGTCAGCCGATTGCCATTATTGGTGAAGACAAGGTTGAGGGTGTGAAGGTTGTGCGTACCCAAATGGGTGAGCCTGATGAGAACGGACGTCGTCGCCCTGAAGTGGTTGAAGGGAGCGAAGAGGTTTTACCGGCTGATGCCGTGTTAATTGCCTTTGGTTTTAGACCTAGTCCGGCCCCTTGGTTTGAACAACATAATGTGAAAACCGACGAAGGCGGGCGAGTGGTCGCTCCAGAAGCTGACAAGTTTGCGTTTCAGACATCGAACCCAAAAATCTTTGCGGGCGGTGATATGGTTCGTGGATCAGACCTTGTGGTGACAGCGATTGCAGAAGGGCGAAAAGCCGCTGAAGGTATTATGGACTACCTGAACGTCTAGTTGGTCTTTCTGGCGGGTGGTATCTAAAGGCACGGTGAAGATCGTGCCTTTTTTCTATCCGCAAAGCTTACCTAATGCTAGCATTAGGTAAGCTATATCTCAGGCTGGAGTCGATTTTTTAGCGCACCCGGTTTCTGAATGAAAAGTTGTGAATTATTGATATTTAGCAATCGAAATTATGTGGTAGGCCGGTATCATTCTGCCTTCAAGAACGTTTAAAGAGAGAAATTACATGGGTGAATTAAAAAATGACCGTTTTCTGAGGGCATTATTGAGAGAGCCGGTCGATGTCACGCCGGTATGGATGATGCGTCAGGCAGGTAGGTATTTACCTGAATACAGAGCGAGTCGAAGTCAGGCCGGTGATTTTTTAAGTCTATGTAAAAATGCAGAGCTTGCTTGTGAAGTAACCATTCAGCCTCTTGAGCGATTTCCGTTGGATGCAGCTATTCTGTTTTCAGATATTCTGACTATTCCAGATGCCATGGGCTTGGGGCTCTATTTTGAGACGGGAGAAGGACCACGATTCAAGAAAATTGTGCGTACTGCTGCCGATGTTGACGCCCTGCCAATCGTAAATACCCAATCAGATTTAAACTATGTCTTGAATGCCGTCTCTACGATACGTCGCGAATTAAACGGTCGTGTACCTTTAATTGGCTTTTCTGGAAGTCCATGGACTCTCGCTACCTATATGGTTGAAGGTGGCTCTTCTAAGGACTTCAGGCATGTTAAGGCGATGATGTACGATCAGCCTGAAGTGATGCACCAATTGCTGGATAAACTGGCGCTGTCGGTGATCGATTACTTAAATGAGCAGATCAAGGCGGGGGCCCAAGCGGTCCAGATATTTGATACCTGGGGTGGTAGCCTTAGCCATGCGGCTTATCAGACATTTTCACTGCAATACATGAAAAAAATTGTCGATGGTCTGATTCGCGAGCATGAAGGGCGAAAGGTTCCTGTAATCCTGTTTACCAAAGGTGGTGGGCAGTGGCTGCACCAGATGGCCGACACAGGTGCTGATGCGCTTGGGCTGGATTGGACTACTGATATTGGTATTGCACGAGGTCAGGTAGGTGGTCGTGTCGCCTTACAGGGCAATATGGACCCGAGCGTGCTTTATGCCTCACCTGCGACTATTCGGAATGAGGTTGAAAGTATACTAAGTGCTTATGGTACTGGAACGGGGCACGTCTTTAATCTGGGGCATGGAATCCATCAATTTGTTAACCCAGACCATGCAAAAGCCTTTGTTGAGGCAGTGCATGAGCTAAGCGCCAAATATCATCAGTAGTTGAAAGTTGAAAGTTGAAAGTTGAAAGTTGAAAGTAACAAAAAAGGCGGATAATCACTTATCCGCCTTTTTTGTCGAGCTTAAACTACCGCATTATTGCTGTGAGGCTTCCAGTGATTGAGTGACATCATCAATAATGTCTGCAACATTTTCGATCCCGACCGAGAGCCTAACCATGTCGGTTGATACGCCGGCGCTAGCCAGCTCATCAGGATTGAGTTGGCGGTGAGTGGTCGATGCAGGGTGACACGCCAGTGATTTAGCATCCCCAATATTAACCAGCCTTACAATCAGTTGC
>JBFKTM010000345.1:0-4265 GCA_041636295.1 Oleiphilaceae bacterium | reverse complement strand
TCACCCATCACCTCTATCAGCCCATCGTGGATTTTTGGGGTGTCGTCACTTTTCGAAAGCGAATGATTATTTAGTGAGTGTCGGTAAACAACCGATCGACTGGTCTCTGCCAAATTCTGCCACGCCAGTTTAATTTATTGGCGGAGAGTCGTTGTGGTATTGTGCCAGCGGAATCGTATCAGATAGCCACCATGGATCAAGTGGGCACAAAAGGTTGTTTTAAGCGCCCACTCGCTAGAAGTCAATTGATGGCTAAACTAACCGTTTAAGAGTGCCATTGCGGCTTCCATTTCATCACTCAGGTCTTCTGCCTCATTAATATCAATCTCTGGATCTAACCCCAGTCGGCTAAAGGCAGAAATTTTGCTCCAGTCTAATTCGGTATAGGGGTGATTGGTACCTGCAAGCGATTGCAGGGTGGCCACCATAACAACATCAGCGTAGTCTGCCTGTGGAATATTCCGGTCGAAATCTCGGCTATCTGCTGGTATGTTCTTGAGTTCGACAGGGAAATCCCACTTTTCAAGGATCTTACAACCGATCAACGGATGTAACTCATCAATCAGGTTATCGAGCATGACGCTGTTAATCTGAATGTCGTTGTCTTCAACGTACTTGAGAATTGGGAGTGCCCCTATCTGATGGACTAGGCCAGACAGGGTTGCCTGATCTGGTTTCAATTTGGTGTAATGAGATGCCAAAACATGGCAAATGCCTGCAATTTCAGTGCTTTTTTGCCATACTTCGCGCATGCGTCTATCAATCATCTCTGACGTTGCCTGAAACATCTGTTCCATTGCAAGGCCTGTTGCCAGGTTGCTGGTGTAGGTCATGCCGAGTCGACTTACTGCCATGTTGAGGTTGTCGATCTCGCGAGACCCTCGTAGTAAGGGGCTATTACACACCCGGATGATTCTCGTTGTGAGCGCGGCATCGTTATTAATGACACTAACGAGCTGATTAATCGCCGAGTCTGGATCTTCTGCAATTTCCCGAACTTTGAGCGCGATTTCCGGTAATGTGGGTAGCACAAGTGAGTCATTCTCTATTGCGCTTAATAAATCATTTTTAATTTGATCGGCTAAATCTGCCATAGATCCCTCATTAGTTGATGGGTAGAAGGGATAAATCTCCTATTACATTTATAGCAGAACTTTGGGATATTGCCTCGCTAAAAAAGGTTGTTTTTTGTATTTGATTTTTAACGCTTTTTAAATAGTGAATGAAACGAATCGGATCGTTCAAAAAGCAGCCATACACGAGGCGTATTTGAGAAATCCGATGTTCGATAGAGGTACCTTTTGGTCATTCGAAATTAACTATCCTGGCGCTCTACATAGGGTAGTGTGAGAAGGTTTATCGACTTTTCACCAAGCTCAAGCGTTTCACAATGCTCGTCCAGCGAAAGTTCAACCCCGGCCTTGGCTGACTCAATGTCTAAAACGACCAGCGCCAGGGTTTCATTGGAAGGCTCAGAGGTAATGGCACGGACTACAGAGCCGAGTTTTTTATTACTCTGCTTTTCGAAGACTGGCGCGTTTGGTCGTATATCCAGCTTGCTGGAGATGGCGAGCAGATACATCGCTTTTTTCAGCTTTCCGAGGTACTTCATGCGAGCAATTATCTCTTGCCCGGTATAGCACCCTTTTTTGAAGCTGATGGCGTTCAAATGCTGAAGGTTGAGCATTTGAGGTATGAACTGCTCCTGAGTTACTTGATAGACTTCTGGAATCCCTTCTGCGATATCAAACCAGTACCAATCTGCGTCTGAATGTCTGTTTACTGCGTTGGCGAACGCTAGGTCGTTGGTCAATAAGGTTTTGGCCAGTGCCTGATTACACCAAATTTCGTACCGTTTTGTGGTTGACGAAGGTACTCTAACAACAACGGCATGATTGTTACTACAGACACTATCGACTTGTTGTGGTAGCGCGGGGAGTTGCGTTTCAGCCACCTGTTCGGCAATGTCGCCGACAGCGCCCAGCACGCAAAACGGCTCATCCAGAATTAGCTGAGCTTTAAAAAAGACAATAAATTTATTGAGTCGGGCAACGACATCACCGGCAATGTCTGCAGGTAGTCGAATCAGGTAGTCATCGTTCAGCTTAGCAATGCGAAAGACTGTATAGGCTCGGCCTTTGGGTGTGTTTGCTGTACCCATTCGGCTTTGCGTGTCACTGACCTCGGTGATATCGCAAGAAAACTGCCCCTGCATAAATTTTTCAGCGTCGACTCCCGTCACTCGAATAATTGCGTAGTCTGTCAAGGGAACAATAAAATCCGTTGAGAGGCTATCAAAAGACTGTTGGGCGGTATTGTTACCAAACTGGATATTATTTTCTTTCAGCCAATTAATGAAAGGGGTGTTCATCGCGAGAGTCGTCCCGTGTTGGTTTGAGGTTGACTTAATTTTCCGAACTTTAACAAAACCCTCAGTCGTCGAAAATCATCACAAGAGGATATATTGTCAAATGTGAGTATAGCCAGGTTCGTTGGGGTAAATAGGTTACGCCAACCGCTGTGAGGGTGAGCAGGCTTCCAGGCCAATAGCATTAGATACGGCGTAATAAAGGAGTTAGTCATCGCTACCGCTTTAATTCGCTCACCGTTTTTTTGCGTCAAATACAGTGATTCTTCACTGGCATCACAGCGAATAATGCTGTTAGGCAATATAGCCAATCCGTATTTAAGAATAAAGTGAATGGTAATGGCAATACCGCTAACCGCCATTCCTAAAAAAAGATAGGCGGGAATAGCGGTATGGTGCAGAACCAGCAATCCACTTGCCAATATAACAAGAGGGGCAAGGATTAACAGAATAGAGGAACTGATCCTCAGGTTATTCAGGTTGAACACGATCCAGAATGATCTTAACGATTCTTGCCAGATCCGGGTCGTCTGGTTCGCCTTTTTGCATAAACCAGGTGAACATATCCTGATCTTCGCATTCCAGAAGTTTCTGGTATCGGGCCCGATCGTCTTCCGGTAATGAGCGATAGGCTTCCTTTAGAAATGGAACCAGCAGTACATCTAGCTCAAGCATTCCGCGGCGGCTATGCCAGAATAGGCGGTTAAATTCGATATCTGAAACCATATTACGGCCTTGGCAGGTAGTTATAAAGGGCGCCATTATAGCGCCGATAGCATAAAGGTAGAAGCGATCTATCGCGCTTGAACAATTTTTACCAGTTACGCGCAGAGAAATTGGTCGGTGTTAGTACCGTATCTCGCGAAACAGGCAACTGTTCCGGGTAGTCCAGTGTATAGTGCAGTCCTCGGCTCTCTTTCCGCTGAATGGCCGAACAAATGATGAGATCGGCAATGGTCATCAAGTTTCGTAGTTCCAGCAGATCATTGGTGACTTTATAATTGCTGTAAAAATCGAGTATTTCCTGGTGCAGTACATCGACACGGTGCTTTGTCCTTTGCAGACGTTTATTGGTGCGAACAATACCAACGTAATCCCACATAAACCGGCGCAATTCATCCCAGTTGTGGGATAGAACGACGTCTTCATCCGAATCGGTCACTTGTGATGCATCCCAGAGAGGGGCGTCCGGTGGCTCAGGAATATCTTCAAATTTGCTCATGATGTCCTGTGCTGCAGAGCGCCCATAGACCAAACACTCTAATAGCGAGTTACTCGCCATACGGTTGGCTCCATGCAAGCCAGTAAAGGCGGCTTCTCCAACGACATAGAGTTGGTTTACGTCACTGCGCCCACGCTGATCGGTGATTACTCCGCCGCAGGTATAGTGTGCTGCAGGCACGACAGGAATGGGTTGTGTTGTAATATCAATGCCAAATTCCTGGCAGCGTTCATATATGGTCGGAAAATGTTTGATAACAAAGTCAGCAGGTTTGTGGCTGATATCCAAAAACAGATTATCGGCACCAAGCCTTTTCATCTCATGGTCAATGGCGCGAGCGACTATATCTCGCGGGGCGAGCTCTTCACGCTTGTCGAAACGATGCATAAAGCGCTGACCGTTTGGCAGTAGCAGACGACCACCTTCCCCGCGCACGGCTTCAGTCACCAGAAATGATTTTGCAAGCGGATGATAAAGGCAGGTGGGGTGAAATTGGTTAAATTCCATATTTGCTACTCGGCAACCACTTCGCCACGCCATAGCAATGCCATCACCGCTGGCACCATCCGGGTTACTGGTATAAAGGTAGGCTTTGCTTGCGCCACCGGTTGCAATGACCACAAAGCGCGCGCGAAATAGTTCAACCTGACTACTCTTATCGTTTAAAACGTAAGC
>JBFKTM010000344.1:0-4268 GCA_041636295.1 Oleiphilaceae bacterium | reverse complement strand
GTATGTGATACATCGTATCCAGCAATACATTTTCAAGAATGGATCGCAATCCGCGAGCACCGGTTTTTCTTTCCATGGCTCGTTTTGCTACCGCTCTTAATGCATCTTCACGAAAATCAACTTCAACACCTTCCATCTCAAACAATTTATGATATTGCTTGGTAAGCGAGTTTTTAGGCTCTGTCAAAATTTCGATCAAGGCGTCTTCATCCAGCTCATTAAGCGTTGCCACAACCGGCAAACGACCCACAAACTCCGGTATCAAACCATATTTGACCAAATCCTCGGTCTCTACGCCCTTCAAGGTGTCACCAACACTTTTTTCACCCTGCTTACTCTTGACTGAAGCGGAGAAGCCAATACTGCTCTTTTCAGAACGATCACTAATAACACGATCCAGCCCTGCAAACGCACCACCACAAATAAACAGGATATTCGACGTATCGACCTGCAAAAATTCCTGCTGAGGATGCTTCCTTCCACCCTGCGGGGGCACCGACGCTATCGTACCCTCAATCAGCTTAAGCAAAGCCTGCTGAACACCTTCGCCAGAGACATCTCTAGTAATAGAAGGGTTATCAGACTTCCGAGAAATCTTGTCAATCTCATCAATATAAACAATACCACGCTGCGCCTTTTCTACATCATAGTCGCACTTTTGTAACAGCTTCTGGATGATATTTTCAACATCCTCACCAACATAACCCGCTTCTGTTAAAGTGGTCGCATCAGCAATGGTAAAAGGCACATTAAGCAGTCGAGCTAGCGTTTCAGCTAAGAGCGTCTTACCACTACCTGTAGGCCCAATTAACAATATGTTGCTTTTGCCTAGCTCAATGTCTGACTTTTTATCGTCAAAGCGAAGTCTCTTGTAGTGGTTATAAACCGCTACTGAAAGTACTATTTTTGCTCGCTCCTGACCAATAACATATTCATCGAGCGTTGTTTTTATTTCCTGCGGAGTAGGCAGTCGATCACTACTCTCTTCAGTACTACTTTCCTGAATCTCTTCACGAATAATATCGTTACACAGATCCACACACTCATCGCATATAAAAACAGAAGGCCCAGCGATTAATTTCCGAACCTCATGCTGACTCTTTCCACAAAAAGAACAGTAAAGCAATTTACCGTTATCTTCGCCTTTACCGTTTTTATCGTCAGCCATTCGACTACCTCTAAAATTCTTTTCTAGCCTTTGAATTAAGGCTCATTCGTTATTTTTAAACAAACAAATTCTAACTTACCATAAATCACTTAAGCTCTACTGAGAACTAAACCAATTTATAATGTCTAGTATTGGTTACTCTAGACTCTTTTTTCAAGTACTGCGTCTATCAAACCATACTCCACAGCAGTATTTCCATCCATAAAATTGTCTCGATCGGTATCCTTCGAGATCGTTTCCATGTCTTGCCCCGTATGATTTGCTAGAACTCGGTTTAGCTTCTCACGGATAGACAGTATTTCTTTAGTGTGGATTTCAATATCTGTAGCCTGGCCCTGATACCCCCCCAAAGGTTGATGAATCATCATCCTTGAGTGAGGCAGGCAGTAGCGTTTACCTTTTGCTCCACCCGTGAGTAATAGCGCGCCCATACTAGCCGCCTGACCAATACACATAGTTGACACATCAGGTTTAATAAACTGCATCGTATCGTAAATCGACATACCCGCAGTAACAGAACCACCTGGAGAGTTTATATAGAGATGAATATCTTTATCCGGATTTTCAGACTCAAGAAACAGAAGCTGAGCAACCACCAAATTAGCCATATGGTCTTCAACCTGACCAATTAGAAATATAACCCGCTCCTTTAAAAGGCGAGAGTAGATATCAAAAGAACGCTCTCCTCTTGCAGTTTGCTCGATAACCATCGGTACCAAACCGCTACTAGTTATAATACTTGAACCTTCTCCGATAATCCCTTGATTACTCATATTTTTATATATCCCCAAGTAAAACAAACAGTAAAAAAACATACCCCAAAACACCAAACAGCCGGAATTCGACCGGCTGTTTTCATTTTAGCTAAATTTTTTAATTATTCAGCATTTTCTTCGCTAGTTTCTTCAGCTTTCTTTGCAGGCTTTGGAACCGGAGGCTTCACCGCATCCTCATAGCTTACTTTTACCTCTTTCACTTTAGCTTTAGAAAGGACAAAATCAACCACTTGATCTTCGAGGACGACAGACTCAATTTGAGCCATTTGCTCCTGATTACCTTTATACCACTCTACAACCTGCTCAGGCTCTTGATAGGTGCTAGCAATCTGCTCGATTTTTTCGTTAATCTGCTCTTCACTAACGTTAATATCATTTGCCTTGACGATAGCAGAGAATATCAAACCCGTCTTAACACGCTTGTCAGCCTGATCCAAAAACAGCTCGGCTGGCAACGCACTAGGATCCATCTGTTGACCGCCACCAAACTGACGTACAGCATCTTCACGCATGCGATCAATTTCTTGATTAATCATTGACTTAGGAACTTCAAACTCATTAATCTCAACCAACTGATCAACAACTTGCTGCTTAACCTTATTCACCACAGCCTGAGAGAGTTCACGCTCCATATTCTTCAAAATCTCTGCAGTAAACTTCTCCTCGTCAGCATCTTCGATGCCATATTTTGAGAAAAATTCCTGATCAAGTTCTGGAAGCACCATCTCTTCATTGGCTTTAACCGACACAGCAAACTGAGCAGACTTACCAGCCAACTCTTTATTCTGATAGTCTTCCGGGAAAGTTAAGTCAAGTGTGACTTCCTCACCTGGCTTTGCTCCGATTAATCCATCTTCAAAACCTGGAATCATCTGGCCTGAACCTAGAGTCACTTTAGAGTCGGTAGCACTTCCGCCCGCAAACTCCTCGCCATCAATAGTTCCTTTAAAGTCAATCGTTAGAACATC
This sequence comes from Oleiphilaceae bacterium, assembly GCA_041636295.1. Taxonomy (GTDB): domain Bacteria; phylum Pseudomonadota; class Gammaproteobacteria; order Pseudomonadales; family Oleiphilaceae; genus Alkalimarinus. The sequence goes on along the minus strand of JBFKTM010000344.1, from coordinate 1,356 downwards.
TTTCTTCTTCGCTTTACGCTTAACTGACTTTGGTGTCGCGTGCTGACGACGCAGTACATCAATCATATTATTGACGTCAGTCTTTTTAATTTCTGCCTTTTCACGTTCGATTGAAATGCCCGACATATCAGCAGGCTCAATCTCTGGGTAGACATCGAAAATAGCAACAAATTCCAGATCTTTCCCTTCTTCGATTGATTTTGGCTCAAACTGAGGGTATCCAGCTGGATTAATATCCTCTTTAGCCAACGCCTCAACATAAGCGTTGCGCATCACTTCACCAAGAACTTCCTGGCGAACTCCAGAGCCATAACGTCTCTTAACTACATTAAAAGGCACTTTACCCGGACGAAAGCCGTTCAATCTAACCGTCTTTGCAGTCTGCTGTAGGCGTTTTTGCACTTCGTTTTCTACCTGCTCCGCAGGAACACCGATAGTCATGCGACGTGCGATTGCAGACGTCGTTTCAACGGAAACTTGCATGGAAGATCCTCAAATCTAATTTCTATGTATTGCTAAAAAAGTAAAGCCTAGCGTCATCACTACTAACTAAAGGTAGCGGTAATTATTACCAGAGACATTACACCGCTCGCTATAATCCCAAATAAGATAATTTAGGTGCCCCAACGTTACTTAGCATTAAATCAATTAAGGCTAAAAGCGTAAGAGTCGGAACTGCGAATAAAGAACTCTGGTAACTATGCTTAACCACGAATGATAAAACACGCGATTATATTTTAAATTACCATCGAGACACAACCTTAAAGGCATAGAAATAAAGAACTCTAGGGCGTTCTAAACCAACTATTCAGAGAGAATTTTGTTTTTTACTTAAAGGAGTATTTAAAGGAGGGATAACCACATTGACGTGGTGCGAAAGGAGAGACTCGAACTCTCACATCTCGCGATACTGGAACCTAAATCCAGCGCGTCTACCAATTCCGCCACTTTCGCACTTCTAACATTGACCAAGCAAACACCTAATCAAAAATTGGGGTGGGCGAAGGGTCTCGAACCCTCGACCGCAGGAATCACAATCCTGAGCTCTACCAACTGAGCTACGCCCACCACTACATCTTTACTTACTAAGTCTCCCCACCTGACCGCAACCGGTTAATGGCGCGCCCGGCAGGATTCGAACCTGCGACCCACGGCTTAGAAGGCCGTTGCTCTATCCAGCTGAGCTACGGGCGCATAAAGCAAAACTCTTAAAGATGAAACACCTTCAAAAATCTCAACCTTGATGCACAACACACCGCAAGCATACCAAACACTCTAGCGTATCCAACACTTAAAATTGGTCGGGGTAGAGAGATTCGAACTCCCGACATCCTGCTCCCAAAGCAGGCGCGCTAC
>JBFKTM010000343.1:0-4286 GCA_041636295.1 Oleiphilaceae bacterium | reverse complement strand
CTCGATCAACGAAAAGAGGGCAATACAGCACTGATCGTCTACGCGGGGGATAGCAACGTGGTAACCCCTCTCACTGACGATACCAACACGCTCAAATCAATGCTGCCGGCCCTAGACCCTTTCATTATGCCCGCTATGGGAAGCCGCCCGGAACGGGCCATTGAACAAGCGGTAGAGGTACTCAAAAATGGGGGGGCGACACAAGGTAAAATATTACTGATTACCGATGGCATAGAGTCAGAAAACATTGCGCAAATTGCCAAACATCTTAAATCCACCGACTATCCGCTCTCTGTTCTTGCCATTGGTACAGAACAAGGTGGCCCAATTAACATTCCGGATAGAGGTTATCTCAAGGATAATGGCAGCGTCATCATCCCGAAAACCGACTTCAGTTTACTGTCCAGACTTGCCCATAAAAACGGCGGCACTATGGTAAAGATCACGCTTTCTGACGAGGATCTTAACAAACTGGAAGCCGTTACCTCGGTTGATGCCACAGTGGAAAAAAATAGCCCCCATACAGAATCAGATAACGGTCTTTATGACCAGTGGCATGATGGAGGCTATTGGATTGCGCTGATTCTCATACCACTATTCTTAACAGCCTATCGAAAAGGCGCATTTTCATTGTTGCTGTTAATTGCCATTACGTTTCACCCCAATGAATCCATGGCGTTTGAGTGGAATGATCTATGGCAAACGCCAGATCAACAAGCAATGGAGTTGGTGGATAAAGACCCAAAGCGAGCAGCTGAGCTTTTCCAGACTCCTGACTGGAAGGGTACCGCATCATTTAAAGCGCAAGACTTTGATAGCGCTGCTCGCTCCTTTAACGCCGGATCTTCTGTCGTTGACCGTTACAATGAAGCCACTGCATTGGCCCATCTGAAAAAATTTGAAGAGGCCATCGCCGCCTACGACAAGGTGTTACAAGAAGACCCTTCGTTTGAGGATGCCGCATTTAACAAAACACTGATCGAAAAGTTTCTAAAAGAGCAGCAGTCTCAAGATCAGCAATCTTCAGATAACAGCGATTCACAGCAAGACCAGCAGAATCAACAGAATCAACAGAATCAACAGAATCAACAGAATCAACAAAGTCAGTCTGAGGAAAACAAATCAGGGCAACAAGAGTCGCAGCAACAGCAATCAAACCAAAACAGTGATCAATCCCAAGAGCAGTCTGAACAGCAACAACAAGCCTCTTCAGAACAGCAAGACAATAAACCTGCGGAGCAGCCAAAAGATCAAACATCGGCTAACCAAGCCCAGCAATCTGAACAAGAGAGTGACGCATCAAAGCAAACTGGCCAGCAAGCGCAGGCTCAAGAGCTCGACGAGCTAACGGATGAAGAGACCCAGGCCTTCGAACAATGGATGCGCCGCGTACCAGATGACCCTGGCGGCCTGTTGAAACGAAAGTTCGCACAGCAATACCAAGAGAAAAGAGGTCAACAGAGCCGTAAGGAAGGACAACCAATATGGTAAGTAAGCTTAAACAATCAAACACAACACCGATTAACACTATGGTTATACGATTCTTTGTAGCGATATTGCTTGCTTTTACATTCAGTGCAGCCCCTTCATATTCTGGCGAGCTCAATGTCAGCGTGGATCGCTCTCAGATCTACGAAAACGAAACCGTTGAACTAACGATAATGGGTAACCTTGAACTGGAGTTAAATTTTAGCAATCTGCTAAGTCTAAGAAACCTTGAACTTCCTGCGCCGGACGTTGGCAACCTGACAGACAACTTTGAAATTATCGATCAGCAACAGAAGTATAATATCCAGTCGATTAACGGTGAGAACAACGCAGCTATCACCTGGGTTTATACTATAGCCCCTAAAAAAACCGGATCTTTGACCATCCCTGAATTCAAGTTCAAAGAACAGACATCTACGCCTATTACTGTTAACGTACTGGCCGGCAAAGGCAACCCCACGGAGGGTCGCCCTCCTTTGGTTTTTCTGGAAGCAGAAGTAGACAAACAGCAAGCCTATGTTCAGGAACAGTTAATTTACACCTTAAGACTTTATTATGCCGATAACCTGGCCAGTGGAGACTTAAGTAACCCTGAACTAAGCAATGCGATCATAGAGCAGGTGGGTGATCAGAAAAAGTATTACCGTATGCGCCACAACCAGCGCTATGAAGTGATAGAACGAAAATTTCTGATTTTTCCTCAGCAAAGCGGTGAACTATCGATCGCACCGCAAACATTCAGTGGAACCATCATTGATACTCGTGCTAGAAAACGAAGACACGTAAGAGACCGGTCACCAGAAGTTAAAGTGACCATTCTCCCTCCTGCGAGTGAGTTTACTGGCAGAACCTGGTTACCAGCAATCAGTTTAAATCTCTCAGAAAAATGGGATAAAGCACCTGAAAACCTGACTGTTGGCGACTCCCTTACGCGCACAATTTCAGTACAGGCATTAGGATTGCTGGGGTCAGCACTCCCCCCTATTGAGCTTTCTGAAATCGATTATTTTAAACAGTACCCTGACCAACCGGCAACCGAGTCGAAGGAGCATCAAGCGGGCGTACAATCTAGTCGCACCGACTCGATCGCCATGGTCGCTATAAAAGAGGGTGTGGCCACACTTCCTGAGGTTAGAATACCCTGGTGGGATACGATCAACGGGGTTGAACGAGTGGCGATCATCCCTTCTCGTCAAATCCCAATTGGCGCGGGTGCGACAGCATCAACGCCTAAACAACCGAACGTTGCTAACCAAAATCCAACCACGCCTGTATTGCCGCCATCAAATATAGAAAACGCAGTAGACAGTCAGGCACCAAAGGCCGCAATCAATACTGATGAGGTTCAAGAGCCGTCAGACAACGCCCTGCTGTATGGTCTAATACTGTTACTGGCAGTCGGCTGGATTACAACAACTGTCTTTTTATTACGACGAACAACCCACTCAAAAGAGACAGCTAGAGTCAGTTTCGACGTGGACGAGGATCTCACCGAAAAAGCAGCGTTTCAAACGCTTATTAACAGCGTTCAGCAGAAGTCTCCGCAAATGCTTGGTGAATTGGTGCAATGGGCCAAACTCAAATGGCCAGAACAGCCTTTATACAGCATTGCTGATGTTAAAGCACTTGTAGCAAACGAAGAATTTTCAGAGTTAATAACACAGGTTGAAGCTGCCCTATATGCTTCAAAGCCTGATACAACATGGAGTAGTGAGACTCTGGCTTTGGTCTTAAACAAAATACGCTCTCAAGGCAGCAGCACTGCAGCCAGTTCAGTTCTACCCTCACTTTATCCCACCCAATAGATACAAAAAAAGGCGACCTGAATAGGTCGCCTTTTTTGTATTCAAACTGTCTAACCGCTTTTTTACACGTTCAGCACTTCAACCATGACGGTTTTGATAACAAAGCCCATTACACCCAGGCCCAAAGCAAAAAACAGTATAGCCGTTCCAAACTTACCTGCCTGAGAGCGCTTCGCCAAATCCCAAACGATATAGCCCATGTAACAAATTAACGCTGTAATAAGTACAGTTAGTGAAATTGATTCAAATTGCTCAACAGACACGTTGCTCTCCCCTGTTTTACTACCCGAGTATGGTAATACCCTTCTGAATTTGTCGGGTATTATAGGGAGAGATTTAAATAAGTAAACTCTATTTACATTATTTGACTTATATCAATGCGGAATATAAGGCGACCTTTTCTACTTTGCCACCCCTATTTATCTACGACACACTACCTTCAAGATTACGAGTAAATACCCATTCATCCCCTTTCGAGAGTTCCGCATTATAACCATACCCTTCGAGATCAAATCCTTTTAAGGCCTCCACCTCTGTTAATTGATTTCGGATGATATATGCCGACATCAACCCTCTCGCTTTTTTTGCATAAAAACTGATCATCTTATATTGACCATTTTTCCAGTCTTTGAATGCCGGCGTAATGAGCTGACCTTGCAGCTTTTTCTTCTTAACCGATTTAAAATATTCGGTCGACGCCAAGTTTACAATTAGCTGAGAATTCAACTCACGCATTTGTTCATTAATTTTGTCAGTAATACGCTCGCCCCAAAATTCATACAGGTTTTTACCGCGTGGATTGGTTAGTTTCGTTCCCATTTCAAGACGATACGCTTGCATTAAATCGAGCGGCCTTAATAAGCCATAAAGACCAGAAAGAATGCGAAGGTGTTTTTGCGCATATTCTAACTCAGCCTGACTCATTTCACTCGCTTGCAGGCCAGTGTATACATCACCGTTAAATGCCAACACCGCCTGCTTGGCGTTACTTGG
>JBFKTM010000342.1:0-4309 GCA_041636295.1 Oleiphilaceae bacterium | reverse complement strand
TTTCAGGATTCACCTGATGCGATCAATGATTGGCCTCTCCGCCATGTACTGTTTTTTCTATGTGATTTCACACATGCCGTTGGCAGAAGCGGCATTGGTCAAACTCACGACCCCATTTTTTTTACCGATTATTGCCTTTATCTGGCTAAACGAAAAGATTCATCGCTGGAATCGCTGGGCGATCGTCCTTGGTTTCATTGGTGTTATGTTCATCCTACGACCAGGTGCAGAGAACTTTCAGTCGGTGGCGTTAATTGGATTATTAGGCGCAGCGCTTGCGAGTGTTGCTAAAGTCTGCATCCGTAAGATGGCCGATACCGAACCCGGGTATCGCATTGTCTTTTACTTTGGTTTTTTATCTACATTAGCCTCATCCATCCCTTTGTTGTGGGGATGGCAGCAACCAACAGGCGAGCAATGGGCTTGGCTAATCGCCATCGGTTTGGCTGGAACACTGGGCCAACTAGCGATGACCAAAGCTTATCAGATCGCCAACCCAGGCCAGGTCGGGCCCTACACTTATGCGTCCGTTGTGTATACCGGTATTATTGGCTGGATTTTTTGGCAAGAAGTTATTCTACTTACCACGTTGATTGGCTGCGTTTTCATTATTGCATCGGGACTACTCAACATGCGGAAGACCTAGCGTGATACTAATTCGCTTTCAAGCCTTCACATTTTCAAAACGTTTTCTGTAGGCACTTGGGGACAGCCCCACTCGCTCTTTAAACAGACGACGGAACGAGTTACCGTCTTCATAACCCACTTGCAGGGTAATTTGGTCAAACGCCAACTTACTACTCTCCAACAGGTGTTTAGCCCGTTCAATACGCAGGTTTTGCAGATACTGATTAGGTGTTTGCTCGGTAGCTTCTTTAAAGCGTCGAATAAAATTTCGCATACTCAAATTAAATGCCCTTGAGACCTCATCCATTTGAAGGTTTGTGGATAAACGGGTTTCCATCCAGATCTGTATCTTTAGTATGTCTGCGTCCGTGTGATTTTTTTTAAATGTGGTGCAGGAATAAGGAGTTTGGCTACGCGCCTGAACATCAACCAAGAGTTTTTTAGCACATTCAGCAGCCAGCTGTGGCGAAGCAAATTTTCGAATTAAATGCAGCAACAAATCGCTCCCACTGGTTGACCCGCCACCACACATCACTAGACCATCATCCGTTACGGTGCGCTCAATTTGTAGATTGACCTTGGGGAATTTTTTTTGAAACTGCTCGCTAAATACCCAGTGTGTCGTCGCCGTTTTACCATCCAAAATACCCGCCTGAGCCGTAACAAAAGAACCGGTACACATGCTGGCAATATAGACCCCACGCTGATGCTGCTCTTTAAGCCAGTCTATCATCGGGGTCATTGAGGGGAGCACTCCCAGAATATTAAACATAAAGCCAGGAACAATAATTAGCTCAGGATCAACGACCTCGTCCACGGCAAACTGAGGGGTTAATTCTAATCCCCCCGTACAACACACCCTTTCTCCTGACATCGAAGCCGTTTCAACTAGAAACAGAGGGGGACTGTTCAGGTTATTTTGTTGGTTTTTACGTCCGGCAAATTGATAGAGAACATTAGCACACTCAAAAAACTCCAGACTGGCTGAAACGCTGGTGGAAGAGCACATATCAGCCATCAGTATGGTCACTTTCATAATTCCTTTCCTTCTCGGGCCGATTGCTTTTTTAGACTAGCGCTTTCCATAAACAGGAAATTTTCGCATGTTTTTAGTCATTTTTGCCCATAGTGAAGAAACAGGTCAATACCTACTATAAATAAAAGCCGAGCTATAACATCAGGCTAAGATGACTATTCAACTGAACACTATCAAGGAGAGAGGTAGAAACCATGTCCGTAAAATACGCATTATATCGACACTTTAAAAAACCATTTTTCGGGCGTTTCATGCGCCCATGGCGGTGGCCTGAAGACATCGACCAGTCCCAGTGGAGACGAATTGAGGTACCAAGCAAGTCTGGTGCGACACTTTCAGCATTGTTGGCTGAAGCCTTAACCCCCACAGCCAAAGGTGCTGTCTTAATGTCTCACCCCATGGGGGCTGTAGCGAAGGGATTTTGGCTGAAATATGGTCATTCTGAACTCTTGAGAAAAGCGGGATACCACGTCATGGTATTCGACTTGAATGGCTTCGGTGAAAGCAGCAATACCACCATGGACTATCCTTTAGACGTGTTGGCCGCAGGGCAGACTTTACAAGCGAATTTCCCCGGCCTGCCCATTGCGGTTATGGGAGCGTCTATGGGAGCGGCAATGAGCGTCTGCGCCCTGTCACATCCAGATCACCCGTTCAAAGCGGCGGTACTAGAATCCACATTCCCGACGCTACTCCATTTTTGGAGCCACTATCCCATTCCGAAATTAGGAATCCAAATCACCAAATTTTTGTATCCCGCAGGAGAGCGGCGACTCCGCCCGATTCATTCAGCGGAGAATCTGGTTAATTCCCCCAGTACCTTACTTATTTATGGGGAGGCGGATAAATTTACCCCAATAAGAGATGGCAAGATACTGTGGAATACACTTAAAAAGAAAACCCACACTGAATTCTGGGAAGTCCCAGAGGCAGAACATACCCATGCCTACCGAGCCCAACCACAACATTATGCCAAACGTGTCATTGGATTCCTTGACCGGGAACTTAGTGGTACGCCAGCTATGCGCCAGGCTTCATAAGCCGTCACAATTGCATTATCGGTAATAACCGAATTGATAGGGACAAGCCATGAATTTTAATGACATTATGCGCTCCGTGCGCGATAGCAAGAACATTACATTGTCCGTTCCGGAAAACTGGGGACAAGGACGTGCCACTTTTGGCGGTCTGGTTGCAGCCATGATGTATCAAAAGCTCGCACCTAAAGTCGCTGCTGACCGGGCTATTCGGTCCATTATGCTCTCGTTTGTAGCCCCGGTCGCTCCCGGCGAACTGGAAATAATGGTCAAGGTGTTACGAGAAGGGAAAGCCGCAACCCAGATTCAGGCAACGGCTTACCAAAACGATCAAGAGTGTGCAGTAATGCTTGCCAGTTTCGGCGGTGATCGTGAATCTTCAGTACAGGTCGACTATGAAATGGCACCAGAAACCAAGCAGCCGGATGAAGTACAGCCATTCCCCTATATCCCGAATTTAACCCCGGATTTCACCAAGCACTTCGACTACCGATACACCATCGGGAAAATGCCCTTTATGGGGTCGAAGCAGACAGTCATGGGGGGTTGGATTAAATTTAAAGAAGCCCCCAAAGCGCCAATCAATATTCCAGAGATTCTCGCTTTGCTGGATGCCTGGCCACCGGCCGTATTCTCAATGCTGAGCAAGCCAACCACCGGAAGCTCTCTAACCTGGAACCTGAGTTTTATTGATACCCCCACCAACATCAACAGTGATAGCTGGTGGTTGTACGAAGCCCATATTCAACAATCCGCCAATGGTTACAGTCATATTGATTCAACGATGTGGGATGAAAGTGGAAAGGCAACCGTCATTAGCCGACAAACTGTCAGTGTATTCGGATAACGTTACCCTGAATGGTACTTACATAAACATATAATACTGATAATCCGTGTAGTTACGACTTATAGATCGGAATTTATTCCGACAAATGACGACATACGAATGTAGCCGATATGTCGTCATTTGTTCGCTACAGTTTTGAGCGACTCATTATACCTTTAAGAGCACTGCTCAAGTCCGCAGGATAAACAACCGTCTTAGCATTTCCAGACTGGGAAAGTGTCTTAATAGAGTCAATATATTTCTCGCCCAATAAATACATGACAGGCAACTCATCTTCTTTAATAGCCGCCGTTACCAGCTCTATGGAGCGACCCGATGCCTTTGCCAATACGATTTGCGCTTCAGCGTCTTTTTTGGATGCTTCAAGACGACCCTCAGCTTCCAAAATAGCCGCCTGTTTTTCACCTTCGGCTCGGGTGACGGCAGCTCGACGTTGACGCTCAGCCGCCGCTTGCTCTTCCATTGACGCCTGCATCGTCTGGCTTGGATTTATGTCCTGAATCTCAACATTCTTTAAGGTGATACCCCAGTCTGCGATATCATCAGATATACCATCTTTGAGGCGTGTTTTTATGTGATCTCTTGAAGATAAGGCATCATCTAAACGCATTTCACCGATAATGGCTCGAAGCGTGGTCTGAATAAGATTTTGAATTGCGATCTGGTAGTTTTCGACCCCGTAAACGGCCTTCTCAGGGCTGAGAATATTAATGTATGCAACGGCATTGGCGAGAATGACAGCATTATCCTGGGTGATCACTT
>JBFKTM010000341.1:0-4312 GCA_041636295.1 Oleiphilaceae bacterium | reverse complement strand
TCGATTTTCTTGAACGAAAGCTGGAAGCAAAGCATAAAATTTATAAATTAAGAGATGCCTTGAATAAGCTGAGTGAAACCTTTGATCGCATCTATATTGATACTGCGCCGGCTCTTAATTTTTATACACGTTCAGCGCTGATCGCGGCAGATCGTTGTTTGATTCCATTTGACTGTGATGATTTTTCGCGTCAGGCGCTGTATCAAATTCTTGGTGAGATTCAAGACCTGCAAGAAGACCACAATCCCGACCTGTCGGTAGAGGGAATTATTGCCAACCAGTTTTTGCCGCGGGCCAGTTTACCCCGTCAGCTAATAAATGAGCTATTGGAAGAGGAGTTACCTGTGCTTCCTGTACGGCTATCTTCGTCAGTAAAGATGAAAGAGTCTCACCAGGCGAAAAAGCCGCTAATTCACTTCGCACCGAAACATGGCCTTACGCAACAGTTTGTTGATCTCCATAAGGTCCTTCATGGCGAAGAGGTTGTGCTGGAAGAGCTATAGCCGCAACGGAAATTAATTGGGGTCAGACCCAGCGGGTCTGACCCCATACCTACAGCGGGTCTGACCCCATACCTACTAAGCTCCAGCAGGTTCAATGAGCGGTTCTACTCATCAGCGCACCAATCGCAACGCCCAATCGTTCCGACCGTTGTGGATTCCGAAATTCTGCTAACACAATCGGCCGCATAGTGGGAACAAACATCAAATCTGAAACCTGTTGATTAAAGAGTGCCTGGCCTTCGTTGATCGATGCCAGATTATCGAGGTAATCTTTCATCAGGTTTTCTCTCTTGAGTGTGGCCCAGCAATATATTCCTATCGATTGCAGTATCGCAGAGCTTACACCTCTTGGCGATTGAAGTACCGCCTGTATACACTGGACTACATTCTTATCAGGCTCGGCCTGCGTAAGAGCCCTCAGGCCGTTGCTGAAAAAGCTATCAGGCAATTCGTTTTCAGATGAGTTATCTAACGCCTGAGTAATTCGCTGCGTGACTGCTGCTGCTAGGTGAGGCGGAATTTTTTTATTCTGCAACAGTCCACAAACGGCTTCAAAAACCGGGGGGGCGATCCAGGGAATCGCGTCGGCTAACAGTGATGCGACTTTACTTTCCGAAATTCGTTCAATGAGGTCGGCGAAACCCTGTAGGCCGAGCGTACTCCAATTTATATCTGTATCGTTGTTAGACAGATAATCGACGACGGGTTGATACCAAAGTGATGGTGGTTCTGCCAGTATTCGACTCACTTTGGCATGAATTGCCGCCTTTTGTTCATCGTCTGGTTCGAACGTGTAGCGTGATTCCTGATTTTGATTGTTGGGTTCGGTTGAGGTTATTCCCAGCATTGTCAGTAACTCAAGAATCAGAGCATCTCTTGCTTGAGGAATGATCAACCCTTGTTCGTCTAGCGGAAGTTTGAAAAACCAGATCGTATGCTGTTGATCTTGACTCGGGTTCCACACAATTAATGCAAACCAGGCCTGGTAAGCGATTGGCCAAGGATAGGGGGATTGACATGCCTCTATCTGGTCAAACAGCTCGTTGTTAATGTTACGAATACCACGACCTATATTAACCCAGCGGTACTTTAGCCCAGTCGTTGCCAACAGGGCGTTCAGCGAAGTAGGGTATTCCATAACTAGCCTCTATATTGTTCTGTCTTGTTTGTCAGTACTGAAGAAATCGATGCCAATTGAACGGATGGCAGCTTGGTGCCGTATTCTAAAACCTTTATGATGGGGTGCAAAGCAAGAAAGCCAACCGCAGCCGAAAAAGAGGTTATTTAATGCACGCAACCATTGCTGATTTGCTACTTGCCATTGAGATGGAGTTGAGAGTGCTGTCCTTGTGGTCTGACCAGGCCCCAACGGCAGCACAGCTTGCTAGTACTGAACCATTTTGTCTTGATACGCTGACCTTTCCACAGTGGATTCAATTTGTGTTTATTGTTCGACTCAAAGTCATAGTTGAGCAAGGGGGAGCTTTCCCGGAAAAGAGCACGATTGCCCCAATGGTAGAGGAGTACTTTCGTGGTAGTTCATTGGATGTGGCGCGTTTGACTCAGCTTATGGCGGATTTTGATCGACTGGTTTCGACGCATTAACGCGTTTAATTTCACGCTTTAATTGGCACTTCAGTACATGGATGTTGTATCTTTAGCGTCTTAGTCTCAGGTAAGGATGCGCTGATTAATTTCTTAAGGATGTATTGGGTGCTGATTACAGTACCCGCCTAATAATAAAGATGATAAGAGTGGGTAACAATGAGCGTAAAAAACCATTTTGTTTGTCTGTTGATTGCTGTATCGACACTGCTAAGCACAACCGTGTTTGCAGAAGAGCAACAGGAGGCTGTTGCTGGGGCTGAACAGGCTGAATTTACAACCGAACAAGTTGATAAACAGCTGAACTATTTAATGGCAAAGTCTTATGAAGCTGGTCAGGAAACGATAAAATCATCTGGCGCGATGGTACCCTATGCTGCAGGACTGCTACCCGATGGAGAAATTAAAACACTCAACCTTAAAAAAGAGCAGCCAATGCCGGTGGATGTTGCAGTACGTGTGCTCGGTTCAGCCATGAAAACCTGGATGGATCAGGCATTGGCCGTCGCGACGGTCGTATACTATACCGCTGAGCACCCGGCAGCAGAGTCGCCCAAAAGTCGTGTTTTCATGATTGAGCTAAAACACGCTAATGGCCACTCCATCACGCGTATGGTGCCCTATTTAGTTCAGCCAGATGGAACCGTTGGATTTGGGGAAGTGATTGAGACGGACAGTAGCCGCTAATTTAAGGGAATAAATCAAGGAGCATTCTGATATGCTCCTTGACTACCGGAACCAGCTCACTTTCAAACCAGGGATTACGTTGTAACCAGTAACTGTTTCTGGGGGAGGGGTGAATCATCGGAACAAATTCCGGGAAGAAGTCTCGCCACTGTTTAACATTATCGGTCAGTGACTGGGTATGGGCAGGAAGGTACTTTCGCTGAGCATATTGGCCGACCAGTAGTGTCATCTCTATATTGGGCATAGAATCGAGAAGTTTTTGGTGCCAATGTTCATAGCACTCTTTTCTGGGGGGTAGATCGCCACTTTTTCCCTTTTCCGGATAACAAAAGCCCATTGGGATAATTGCGATTTTTGATTCATCATAGAAAGTATCCCGATCTAACGCCAGCCAGCGGCGTAAACGATCACCACTAGGGTCATTCCAGGGAATACCTGTTTCATGAACCCTAACGCCCGGTGCTTGGCCGATAATAAGTAACCTTGCACTGCGGCTCGCCCTTATAACCGGGTTGGGTGAGAGGTACTGTTCACAAATACGGCAAGACCTCACCTCACTCAATAGGTCTTTAAGCTGTAACGCCGCCTCATTAATAGCGTCATTGCGGTGCGATTCAGTGCTGAGTGGTTTAGTCATAATGCCCTAGTGAATAGTATGCAGGCGCGGTTGCATGGGTAACACTTTCAAAGAGGGTGTAGTGTTTTGCCGTTTCAGTTGCTTCAAATGGAATTACTGGAACCTTGCAGCCTCTGCTGTGTCGCTTGGCCCGGGCTAGTGTGATATGAGGCCTGAAGGCGCGGGTCTCTACGGGGAGCCCCAGGTTCTGCAGCCGTTGAGAAAGATTACTGTGTAGTGTGCTTAGCTGATCGTCAGGCTTAATATTGGCAGCGAAGTATTTCTGACTATTGTGACTAGGAAATGCCGATAGGCTGTCGATAGATAACACAATTGGACCATTCATCAGTGGTTGTGCCTTGAGGGCGGCAGTCAGGTTCTCTATTTCAAGCGCAGTCAGGTTTCCCAGGAAGTGCAGTGTGAGATGTAAATTCTGGTTTGGAACCCACCTGAATGAGTGAAATAACGGGTCTTGAGATAGCGATAAACACTGGCCGGTGAGCTTTTTATTGAGTTGCCTTGATAATGGTATACCAATAAAGCAGCGGTGTACCTTAGCCTGATTGTTGGTCATGGGAATAGATACTTACGGCGGTAATATCTATTAGTCTAGCGGTAAATAGATCTGCTCGCCTTCATTTAAGCGTAAGCCTTTACGAATTTCCTGAAAGAGTTGAGGCAGGAGTTCGCTAGGAAGTGGGTTTGAATAGAGATACCCTTGCACGTACCGGCAACCGTTAATCTTCAGGAAGGCCTCCTGTTCTCTTGTTTCAACGCCTGTAGCAAAGGTTTTTAGGTCCATTTGATGTGCAATATTGATTAATGTCTCGGTAATGATCATGTCGTTTTCATCTTCCGGGATCCCCTTAATAAAGGTGCGATCAATTTTAATGATATCAAT
>JBFKTM010000340.1:0-4318 GCA_041636295.1 Oleiphilaceae bacterium | reverse complement strand
TTGGTCGAGCTTAGCGTACTCTCATCATTGGAGGAGTTTGGTTGAACAACGACAAGCGTGCCCGACTCCAGTTGCTGAACTATATCGGCAATCTGCTCACTAGTATGTTGCAAACTCGAAAGCGCGTTAATGGCTGAAGGGTCAAACTGAAACAGGGTATCAACGAATTGCGCTAAAGACTGATGATGCTCGGTAAAATTCAACCGTTTACCGACACTGGTTAGATCAAATCCTTTGGGGTAAATATCATAGATTGACTGGTTAAGAGTAACGCGAACTTTCACAACTGGCCTCCTGCCGAGTTCTTTAGGTGTTTCATGACAGGTGACCCCATCCTGAAACGTCTCTTCGTCCTGAAGAGAGGGTAGTCTAATTGGTTTTTAATGCAGTGCCAAATGCTGCCATTAGGGTAAAAGGTAGTGTCTTTAAGTGTTTATTATCTTGTGAGGCGATCATGCCAATACGTAGGTTTTCTATGCATGTTTGCAACGGCTACAAGATAATATTATGTTATTTGTAATTAAAGAGCACGTTAGCTAGAGAAACTGTCTTGAGCTTACCTGACTCGTAAGCATCTACTCTACTTTCTGCCTCAGCAGCCCACAATTGGTCAATTTTCTTATCTGGAGTATCCAAACTAGCTAATAGTAACTCAACCAGCTCAACTCTCTGAGCAGCTGGAAGTGACAGAGCATCATCGACAATAGCTTTATCAACATGACTCATGATTGTTATACCTCTTTTTGGAGTAAGACAGAATATCATCTTGATAAGGGGAGGTGAACATAAAGGGAGAACAAATAGATCTGTCTAATGGTTCTGGTTGTAGCTAATCGCCAAACAAAAAAGAGCGGCCATCAAGACCGCTCTTTTTCAGTGAATAAACAACCACTAACTTACACAATATGATCCGTAGAGTAGTAGTTAGTCTTGCTCCACTTCTTGCTGTGGTGACGACGTACTTTCGAGCGGATCTTGCCGTTCACATAGACATAGCCTAAAAAGGTGGTGCCGCGGAAGCTGTACTGGGTTGACCAGCCTGTCCAGTAACTGTAACCACCGGAGATCGCTTTCAGTGCTTTGCTGTCCAGCTCGTTGCTGGTCTGTAGGTCTGCTATGTTTAGTGTTTTTGGAGAAGGTGTGTTAAGAGCTAATATAGTCATGGCTGTATCCTCTGTTTTAATCTGCTTTTCATGCTTTAAGTTTTTGAACCTAGAACCTAGAACCTAGAACCTAGAACCTAGAACCTAGTATCTGAGTGTTCCTATCGTTGGTTCGTACTTAAGGTATTGCAGAGCCTGTGCCAATGTATTTGAGGATGTTGGTGATGACTTTCTAACATTATGAAAAATATAAGAATAAAAATTAAATCTGCATTTTGTGCTTGATCTGATGGGGCTTATTTCATGGAGTTTTGCAGTTTATTAGCCAACATAAAATTATTAAATGTTGGCTAACTAAAAACACTTTGAAACTTCGCCGTGTTTGGAACTGGCCTTATAAAAAGGCCAGTCGGGCAGCAAATACAATCAACACAACGCCTAAGGTCCGCTCCATCAGTAGTAGCTGCTCATTGAACCAGCTTCTGGCGGCGGGAGCCGAAAACAGAATACTCACCAGCGTGAACCAGAAGGCATTGACAAAACACATCCAGGCACCGTAAAAGATCTGCACGTTGATGGGGGTGGTGATGCTCACCACACTGGTCATGGCTGCAAGAAAAAACAGAGTTGCTTTGGGGTTGGTGGCATTGGTAAAAAAGCCAATGGAAAATGCCCTGAGTAGTGTTTGCTTGTCTGCTTCGCCGTTGATGTTGTTGTCTATTTTCAGAGAGGAGCCCGATGATTTTGAGCAGACGAGTTGCACCCCCAAATACAACAGATAGCCTGCACCGATAAACTTGGCGATCATCATTAGTAACTCTGAGCCCTGCATGAGCGCACTGATGCCGAGCAGGGTGTATATCACGTGTACCGACAGGCCGACGCCAATGCCGAGCGCTGTTACTATGCCGTTTATTCGGCCAAAGCGAATGCTCTGCCTGACGGTCACAACAAAGTCTGGGCCTGGCATGATGACCGCTAGTAGGTGGATTACCGCCAGTGCCAGAAATTCATTCCAATATTGCTCGATCATGCTTAGCTCCAGTAAGTGAGTGGTTGTGATTCTCCGCGATATCCGATGAAGCATGAGAGACTTAAACGTTGCCCCCCTTGCCCTGGGGTCACCGCATGCATTTTGGTGGAGTCAAACAGTACCAGGTCGCCGGGCTCCGGGGTTACGTCCAGGTCTGGTTTGCCTAGCAGTGTGGGGTCTATGCCGTAGCTATTCTGTCTGAGAGTGTCAAACTCTTCTGGTGATAACTCATTTTTCCAGATCTGCAACGTGCCACCTTGTGTAGGCATATTGAGATAGACGTTACATGCAAACTGAGACTTCAAACTACGGGCTTTAAAGCTGTCTGGTGCATCTTTCGCAAAGATGTCGTGGTGTGCTAAAAAATGGACTCCGGGATTGACCACCCGCGATAATCCTACATACATCTTCTTGCCTAACATGGTCTCCAAATGGGCTCCTGCTGGCCATGCTTCATCGAGCTGGCAACGCAAGGTATCGATGGGCGATGAATAGGGCGCACAGCGCTGCCTCAGTTCTTTTATGTTGGTCTGTGCATTGCGAAAATATTCATCTACTAGCTCTGGTTTGTTCTCTGCTTCATAAAAGGCCATGCCGATACGGCCAATGCTAGGCGCATTAATGTATTGCTCAAAACCCGGTGACAGGATCTTATCTCCAATATTTAAAGCGTGGGATTCAGGAATGTAGCGCTTAATTCGGATCGCTAGATACTCCGTATTTACCAGCTTGGAAATTGCTGACTCATCAATACATTCAACATCCAATAACATAAACACTCTCTCCTTGGCATTAATCTACGTAGTCCACTTCATATCGAACGATCATCCGTTCACGTTTGGTTTTGACTGATACCGATATCTTCGGCGGAAGCTTGGCAAGAGAATCAACATGGGTGCCGCCACAGGGCCATGGGTTTAAATCACCAAAGCCGACCAGTCTAGTGCCGCTTTCGTCGATTTGGTTTTTGAGGTTAAGCCCCTTATCAATGAACGCCATAAGGGCTGTTTGAAACTGATCGGCAGTAACGTGTTCACACTCGTTAGTTGGCAGAAACTCCACTTTGCACTCATTCGGCCAGTGGTGTGCCTTAACCGGAGCCCAACCAAATGAGTCCCCAATGTTGCCAATTAAGTGGCCGATAGTATGAAGTACGGAGTGTAGTGCCCGGATGTCTTCATCTACTTTAAGCTCTACTAGACCTGGAGAAACAGGCTTGTCCAGGTAGTGTTCAATGGCACCGTCACGCTCTTTTACAGACAATACCCGAGCGCCCCCCAAATAGCCCTGATCACTGGGTTGGCCGCCTCCCTGGGGGTGAAAAATCGTTTTATCCAATATGGCGATATGACGCTCTCCCTCTGAAATACAGCAGGCTACGGTGGCCAACTCAGTGGTATTATCGGACTCCATATACAATTTTTTAGTCATCTGAATTACTCCCTGTGCGATTTAAATTCATTGTATTCACGGTTTTTATTAATGATAATCCCCCATTAATGAAAATAACTTTTGCGCTATAAGCATGAATCAACACATTAATCTCATTCAGGATATGGCCATTTTTGTGGCGGTAGTAAAGGCCGGAAGCTTCTCTGAGGCCGCCAGACAACTGGGCTATTCGCCATCGTCAATTAGTCGTTCTGTAAAGCAGCTCGAGAAAGGGTTAGGGGTTTGTCTGTTGCAAAGAACCACTCGTAAACTTCGGCTGAGTGATAGTGGCGAGGAGGTTTATCAATACTGCCTGGCAATGGATAATGCTGCGCAAGAGGCGATGATGCTAAGTAATAATCAACTGGCTTCTGATAAAGGGCTGATCAGAGTGTCGGCCCCTAAAGCGGTGGCCTATTCGTTGATACACCCTCACGTTCCTGATTTTCTAAATGATCACCCGGAAATTGATTTACAGCTGATTTTAAATGATGAAGAGCTGGATCAAATAGACCATAAACTCGATCTGATGTTCCGCATTACTCATAACCCACCGCCGGGCATGATGGGGAGAAAGCTAATGCCTATTAATCACATTGTGTGCGCCACCGAAAGCTATCTGCAAGCGCATGGCGAAACTGAACATCCCCGTGATCTGGAAAAGCACAGCTGTATCTCACTGGGTGAGACGGCGGCTGACTCGAAGTGGCGTTTTATCAAGGGCACCAGCACCACACAGATTCAGGTCAGG
>JBFKTM010000339.1:0-4336 GCA_041636295.1 Oleiphilaceae bacterium | reverse complement strand
TGATGATATCGCTTTTATTTTTTCAAGCTCTGCACCAGTAGACTGGCTATGTGATGATAGTTTTTCATGGTCGCTGGTCAGGGAGTCGTAAGCCTCTTGTAACTGGCCCAGCTTTTCTTGCAGTTCGGCGACGGTATTTTGTGCTTTGTTTAGTTGCGCTGTTACCTTAATCAACTTGTCTTTAGCGATTTCGTCTTTAATCAAGTATCTGGTAGGGAGGTATCCCTCTATGCCTTCGGGTGTTCTAACGTGGCTATATCCAGACTCCGCACTGTGATTTAGTATTTCTACTTTGGTGCCACTTTTTACGCCTTTGTGGACAATGCGGAACTGTAGCCCCTCTCCACTTCTCAAGGGAACCAGTAGTGTGTCGTCAATATACATGGATTCTGCGAAGCTGGTGGAAGGCAGCACAATCATTAGTAGGAGGTATAAGTATTTTTTCACGTTTAAGTTCCAATCTTTTTAGCGTGTTGAATAGGCATTTATGTCATTTCAAGGAGATTATTTCAAGGCAGAACGGGTTTAAATGGCTTAACCGTCACCTTCTGGTAAACACCGGCAGCTACATAGGGGTCTTGATCAGCCCATGCTTGCGCCGACTCAAGCGATTCAAATTCAGCAATAACAAGGCTTCCAGTGAAGCCACTTTCACCGGGATCATTGCTGTCTATAGCAGGGTGGGGGCCGGCCACTAGAAGGCGACCGGACTGCTTAAGCACTTCTAAGCGCTCCAGATGCATGGGACGGGCTGTTTTTCTTTTTTCCAGACTGTTAGGAATATCTTCACTAATTATTGCATAAAACATGGCGTTCTCTTAGTTCTCTGTTTCATTCGTTTCAGTATCGTCTTTCAAGTATTTTGCCATATAGACTCCCTGTATTAATACAAATATGATTGTGAGCCCTAGCAATCCAAACACTTTAAAATTGACCCAGGTTTCCTGAGGATAGTTAAAAGCAACATACAGATTTAACGCACCGGCGCCTGAGAAAAATAAAACCCAACCGATATTAATGTTTCGCCAAACCAGGATGGGTAACTCAATGTTCGCTTCTAACATTCGTCTAATTAGGCTTTTTTCTCCGATGAATTCGCTACCAAGAAATACCAGTGCTAGGATCCAGTTTACTACGGTTGGCTTCCATTTTATAAACGAGTCATCCTGTAACAGGATCGTTGCTCCTCCTAGCGTTACCACGAAAACCAGTGTGATCAGGTGCATTTTTTCTATTTTGTGATTTTTAATCCACAGGTAGCCTACCTGGAAGATAGTCGCTACGATTAAAATGCCTGTGGCGAATATCATATCTTTTGTATATTGATAGCTACCAAAAAAAGCGATTAGCGGAAAAAAGTCATAAAAGAATTTCATAGTGTTATTCTGTTGGTTGGTCAATGTTCTGCATAAATTATTTAGAAATCGCTTGGTACTATCGGCTTACTTTAGAACGATTCATTATATAAGTAAGTTATGATGAATTCATGGAATTATCAAAATTAGTCAGGTACTTAAGTCTACATATGGATATACTGGTTAATTAAGTAGAAGTATAGGCAGTAATCACAAATGTCCCATCATTCATCTCCAATAGACTTGCACTGTCATAGTATTGCTTCAGACGGTGAACTTACACCAACAGAACTGGTAAGGCTTGCGCATGAGCGAGGAGTTACTCACTTGTCACTGACGGATCATGATACGGTCATTGGTATTGGTGAGGCTATAGCGAGTGCTAGTCAGTTCGGTATTACCATTATTCCGGGGGTGGAATTTTCTGCTCAGTGGAATGGTCAAAGCGTCCATATTTTAGGGTTGGCAATTGATCATTGTTCTAAGGTAATTAAAGATGCGGTTGATCTGCAGTCTCGCAATCGCTTTTCACGAGCACGTACTATTGCAGAAAGGTTGCACAAAAAAGGTTTTGAGGGGCTTTATGACGGCGCATTGATACACTCATTGGGGCAGGCGCCCGGTCGTCCTCATTTTGCGGCGGCAATGGTTGAGAGGCAATACGTTAGTAATGCATCACTGGCTTTTAAAAAATATCTTGGGGCAGGTAAGCCGGGTGATGTTAAGTCCGTCTGGCCGGAATTAAAAGAGGTGGTCGGATGGATTGTGGGGGCGGGAGGTGTTGCCGTGATCGCTCATCCCAGGAAATACAACATGACAATGACCAAGTTAAGAGCATTGATTGATGATTTTATCAGTGCTGGGGGAGAAGGGATTGAGGTTGTTACGTCAGGTCAAAAACAGGGTGATATTGGCCTGCTTGCCGATTTATGTGTTAGATATGGTTTGAAAGGATCCCTGGGGAGCGACTTTCACACACCTAGGCAACCGTGGGTAAAGTTGGGTGCCATACCATCACTGCCTAAAAGTGTTGAGCCGGTGTGGTCGAGTTGGGCAGAGTACTCCATGTCAGTTTAATCTAAAATGATCGATTCAAATGATTGTTGAATGGCTGTTAAAACAGGCTGAAGGCCTAAAAGGTTCTGAACGAGCCGAAGACGTGTTTGTATAGGTTTGATCTACCTTGGCGTTGTTACTTCTTAATAAGGTAAATCCATTAGCCGCTTTATAACCACGGCTAATGTCATCTAGTTACCATATTTGTTGGTGTTAACTACTTATTCTCGGCGTGGAAAAGTAAAAACAGGTCGGTAATGAGCTCTGGGAGTTGTTCTTCAAACTGATCCATGATTTTTTGATTGTCATTTAGCTCGGCAAAGTCTTCATCATCAAATAGTTGGGACAGTGACATAATGGGTAGCAGGAGCTCAGCGACCAGTTCCTGGCTGCGAGCAAACCATTCTGATTCATCCTCCAGAAAACCTTCAATAAATCCGCCACACCAATTGATCAGAGCGTCTTCATAGTGTTCTTCGTCAGTATCATATATCGGAAGGTCAATGGTGTTTCCAATTGAAAGTTCCGAAGATATATTATTTCTTAGCTTTGTAATAATCGCTTCAGCGGCCTCCCATTGTTCTGGTGATAGACCTTTGTGATCGATAAAGATAAGGTTTGTGAGTTCTTTGTCAGATTTTTCGATAGGACCGACTACGGATGAGCAAATGAGTCCGTGAACACCATAATAATCCAGAGTGTCTTCTACCATGTCGTCTTCGAAGAGAAAATCTTCAAGGGTGTCGATGTCTTGATCTGAAATTAAATATGGAATAGATGAGCCCATTAAGTAGAGTCCTGGTGTGATAAATTGAATGATAATGTGCGCTTACAGTAAAGCACCGATCAGTAAGAGATTCTATAGCTGATCGGTGCTTTTTCTTAAGACTCTAGAGATTTCGAGTCGGGGTTGACTGTGGTTGAGGTGTCGAGAGACGGTGCCTCTTTCACTACCTTGTTATCAGTTGATTCGCTGGACTCCGCTGCTTGTTGCTGATTGCGACGGACCCGAGGGTCGTTTGCTGCTCGAGCTCCACGTTGACGACGTGGTTTTTGAGCGCGCGTACCAGCCGGCTTGCTTTCTATCTCTGGCGAGATCTGGCTAGTGCTGCTATCAGCTTTTGTTGATGCATCCGGTTGCACAGCCGCTCTCTGTTCAGTGTCTATTGGTGTTGTTTTTACGACTGTTTCAGGCTTTACTTCCACCTTTTGCGTTGTCGTCTGATTTTTTTCAGCATCGCTTATCGGTGTGGGAGCGTTTTCTGAACTGGTCTTAGTTTCTTTATCTTTCTGTGAATTCTCAGAAGAAGACCTGCGACGAGAAGAAGACGCACCTCTGGCTGGGCGCTTTTTCTCACTCGTTTTTTCAGTTTTTGCCTCAGTCTTAGTTTCAGCTTTTGCTTCTGTCCTAGTTTCAGCCTTAGCCTCTGTCCTAGTTTCAACCTTAGCCTCAGTCTTAGTTTCAGTTTCAGGCTTGGTTTCAGTGGGTGCAGCAGCAACCTCTTTTGGTTTATCGGCAGTCACCGCTGACTGGTGAGAGGTGGTAGGCGTTTGAGGGGGGTACGCCCTTTCTTGCATTACCGTTACCTCGGGAGCCGATTTTTCTACCTCTCTGTGGGGTGCCCTTTCAATAGCCTGAACTGCTGGTTGCTCTTGCTTAGGGGTTGTCGTTCCGGTCTGGTCGCGTGATTGGCGTTGATCTGAGCGGTTTTCATTGCGACGACCTGTGCGCTTTCTGTCTTCAGGCTGTCGATTATCCGCTCGTCTGCTTGTTTCTCGTGACGGTGTTGGCGTACTTGCTTTTTGCGAAGCGATATCTCTTCCGCTTTGAGATCGATTGCGTCTCGGTCTACGATTTTCATCGCTTACAGGCTCTGATCGGCTAGGGCTGCGCTTGGGTTGGGATTCTGGCGCTGGACGTGATG
>JBFKTM010000338.1:0-4359 GCA_041636295.1 Oleiphilaceae bacterium | reverse complement strand
TGTCTAACAATCAACACCGGAATGGCTTTATCCGATGGCAACGACTCCACAACCGTATTAAAATCCTTCAGTGTTTTGATTTCCTGATTATTGATACTGCTGATAACATCATTAGGGCGTATCCCGGCAGATCGCGCTGCACCATCTCCCACTTTAACAACGACCACACCATGAGTGACCTGCAACCGACTACGCGAGTTGTCGTCAAGCTCAGCAACATCAACATTAAATCGATTAGAGATCGCTTTGGGTGTTTTAGTTGGCAGCGCCTGTCCTTCCTCTGTAGGCAGCTCACCGATTTTGACGGTTACAACCTGATGTTTTCCAGCACGAATCACATCTAGTCGGGCTCTAGCGCCCACACTTGTTCTTCCTACCAGGTGCGGCAAGTCAGATGAGCGGTTAATCGTTTTCCCTTCATACTTGGTAATGATATCTCCCTGCATTAAGCCACCAGCCTCAGCGGGAGAGTCTGGTACCACTTGCGCTACAAGTGCACCATGAGGTTTTTTCAAACCAAACGATTCGGCTAGATCTTTATTGACCTCTTGAATAAGAACCCCTAACCAGCCACGCGCAACATACCCTTTATTTTTTAACTGGTTAACTACATCCATTGCGACATCAATAGGGATTGCAAATGAGACTCCCATAAAGCCACCTGAACGGGTATAGATCTGGGAGTTAATACCGACGACCTCACCGTCCAGGTTAAACAACGGCCCCCCAGAATTACCTGGGTTAATCGCCACATCGGTCTGAATAAAGGGCACATAGTTCTCACTGGGCAGACTACGTCCCATGGCACTAACAATACCGGCCGTCACGGTATAATCAAATCCGAAGGGGGAACCGATAGCAAAAACCCATTCCCCCACTTTTAAATCTTTGGATTGCCCTACTTTTACAACCGGTAGATCTTCCGCCTCAATTTTCAAAACAGCCAAATCAGAACGGGCATCTGCACCGATCAATTTGGCTGGAAGCTCTCTTCGGTCATTGAGTCTGACAATAATTTCGTCGGCCCCGTCAATGACATGATTATTGGTAAGAACAAACCCATCACCAGATACGATAAACCCGGATCCCATTGACTGTTTTTCCTTAGGCCCCTGACCAGGTCCGTAAGGTGCACCAAAAAAATGTCTGAAGAACTCTGGAATCTGATCCATATCTCCCTGAAAAGGGCCTCGATCTACCGCGCCTCTGGCATGACTAACGGTACTGATATTGACCACCGCCGGAGAGTGCTCTTCGACCAGTTCGGTAAAATCAGGCAGACTAGCTGCGTGAGCCATACTGAACCAAAATCCCAATAATAGCAGCAGTGAAATCCTCATGGGATTCGGCTTTATTGTTGTCATAACATCTCCATTTTCCGTTAACAATTGCAGAATATATTGAGTGATTTAAGAAAACCCTTAAAACAGGAAATGACGTTTATTTACGCCTTCTTAACTCTCATTTTGGGGATGACGTTAAATATTTCAAATTAAACATTAGTAAGAAACCCACAAGAGAAATTGCGGCACGACTCAGCGCGCCCGATCTATGAATTGATATGTAGTGGCTGTGATACAGAATGCCTCATTGGTCGTATCATCTTTGGGCAAAATCGCTGATCATTGGCATGATAGCCCGAATAACCCTTTACGATTAGGAACCCACTCATCAAACCAACAATACCCGCCAGCGCAGTCCAGCCCTCTCCAGCCAACAGCCATTTATCGGTAATGGCTGCCGCGGTTATCATGCACAACAACGGGATCAAATAGACCACAAATGAGGCTTTAACCAGCATATCTTCCGGAATACCCAGCAACACCTCATCACCAACTTTCAACTTAAGTGTATTTGCGACCCGTACCTGATTCGCTTTGCCGTCCGAAATCCGGGACAGCACACCTTGCCCACAGCCACTTTTGGCTTCGCAACTGGCGCAAGCACTTTTACGAATGGTCTGAACCCACGCATGCTCGCCATCCAGCGCCACAACCCTACCCGATTCTTCCAACATACCTGCGTTCACCCAATTTTAATCCGTTGTTAGCTAGTGCATTTCTGGAACAACGGTTTCAGCTACTTTCATTGCCGTTGTTACAGGTACCTCGCCTACCACCGTCACCATATAGTCATGATTTTTCCATTTTAAACGATGCGCATAGGCAACGGTAGCGCCAACAACGGAGGCCCCTTCAGGCATATTCCCTTTTCCCGGTTTTTCAATGAATACGCTGAAGGAGGCAAGTCCGTCTGAAAAGACCTGAATATTGCCCTGATTCACTTCGCCATTATCTGCGCGGTTGTCAGTTATCACTTTATTGACTTGCATAAATCCCTGAGGCAACCAATCGACTTTCCACCCCATATTATCAGGCCAATCACTACTTGCCTTTACCGCCGGAACCGTCTCATGGGAGAATACTTCTCCAGCGCGACTGGGCTCCAGCTCTGCATCGGTTATATCGGCAGCCAATTCCAGGGAGGTATAGTGAAAACGCTCAAGAACCTGGCCATTCAAATCAATTAACGTTGACTTCAACAATAGCCCTGTGGTTTTTTCTAGCCACAAAAGATAGTTATAGCGATAACCATCTTTGGCCATAACAGCAATCTTGACCGCCAAATGTCCAGCCACTCTATCTTCACCTTTAATGGAGATCATGTAATTATCTTTTTTAGGCATCAACGTGCGAGAGAACGCACCGGCAAAAGGCCCTGTTGGAATGTTCTGTTCCAGGCTGACAACTCGATTTCCGGGCAAAACGCAGATCACTTCATCGCCGGTACGTAGAATTTCGCCCATCTCACCGTCTAACTGCACTAAACGCTCCCTGTCTACCCCCTCTTTATAACGGTGAATCACTTTCATTGATGACGAAACACTGCCTCGGCTATAAACAAACACACCACGATAGTTCTGGGTCTGCATTGCATTAACCATGCGTTTCAACCAGGCTTCGCCATTAACCGCCTCCACATTAGAAACATCGGCGTTTGCTAATTCATCAGCCATAGCCCCTTGATGTGTACTAACCCCTAACCACACAAGAAGAGTAACGACCAACACCGAGCGAACTGCTCGCTCATTTATTTTCATTTGATCTCGTCCTAAAGACACTCTCACCCACCACCTAATTTTCTGTAATGGTAAAACTGGCTACACGCGCAAGAGGCATAACCCCAGACCGGCCTCCCGATACTGAATTTTCAGCATGCCGCAATAAATACTCGTTCAATCTGCGGGCGTGCTCTGGGGTAAACGGCTTCTCTGCGACCTGGCGCAAATCACTGCCCGACAACGATTCAACGGGTGAAGAGTTGAGTGCGACCAGCGACTCCTGTTCAGACTGAACATCATGACCGAATGGTTCAAAGACCAGTAACACTGACAATACGACCATTGCGGCAATCGCCGCCCGGTAGAAAAACAGCCCATTGGTGCTCTTCGCCGCGTTAACCGGAAATGGTTCATCTGCCGACTTAGACACCATTGATTCTGCTTTTGGTTCTGCCATCTGTTCACGCTCGATGGCTTCAGATACTTGACCACTAATATCTATATTTATTAATCCGTTAGCGACCTCATCACGCGGTGATGAGAGTACCCCTTGCAGATGTCGACCAGTCGACAGCATATCACTCACCTTATGGTACCGCCCCCATAACGCTTTCACCTCGGAGTGATCAGACTGGTTCACTACACGCCGCAACGCCAGTTCATCACCCTCATCATCTAACAGCGCGGATATGGACTCTTTTAATCGGTCATCCATCATTTTACCTCTCTCATGCTACGCTCTATTCTAACCACGTAAAAAACGATCTCTATTGATGTCTATCTACTCTTCGTAACCGTCTAAATAGGGAGCTACTTTTTTATCTATCGCATCCCTCGCCCGAAAGATACGGGAACGCACAGTCCCCACCGGACAATCCATCACCTCAGCAATGTCTTCATAACTTAACCCGTCAAACTCTCTTAAGGTTAACGCTACGCGTAAATCCTCGGGCAGCATCCTGATGGCTTTATTAAGCGCCTGTTCCAATTCCGATCGATACAACTGCCGCTCAGGACTTTGGATATCTTTTAGACTATTTTCCCCATTGAAATGTTCCGCATCCTGAACATCAATATCGACACCCGGAGGTCTCCGGCCTTTCGCCACTAAATAATTCTTGGCGGTATTAATAGAGATGCGGTACAACCAGGTGTAAAACGCACTCTCTCCCCGAAAATTTTTCAATGCACGATATGCCTTGATAAAAGACTCCTGGGTAACATCAAGCACTTCCTGACTATCACCCACAAATCTAGAAACCAGAGCCGCCACCTTACCCTGATATTTAATCACCAGT
>JBFKTM010000337.1:0-4360 GCA_041636295.1 Oleiphilaceae bacterium | reverse complement strand
CAGTGCCACCATATTGACGGGAAATCGACTCTTCGGCCTGTTCAAACGACTCGAAAATAGACGCCTGTTTATTGGCTGGTATGCCGATACCGCTATCGGTAACTGATATTTCTACCTTGTCTGCCACCTGTTGTGCACTGATCATGATCTGGCCCGAATCGGTAAACTTGATGGCGTTGCCTACCAGATTATAAAGAATCTGCTGCAACCTGTTTTCATCGGCAGCCACTGCGGGCAGATGGCTATCGATAGCATCGATCAGTTCGAGGTTTTTCTGTTTCACCAGCGGCTGCGAAAGGGTTAACACGATGTTAGCGACACTTTTTACGTCTACGGCTGCTCGCTGCAATTGCAGGTCATGATGGCGCATTTTGGAGAAGTCGAGAATATCATCGATCAGACAGGAGAGCCGTTTACCGCTGGAGACCACCATGGCCAGATTACTGACCTGCTTCTGGCTAAGATCACCCGTAGCACCATCAATCATCGATTCGGCGATACCTATGATACCGTTGAGAGGGGTGCGTAACTCATGGGAGGTGTTGGCAAGAAACGCATCTTTCAACTGATCCATCTCCTTTAATGCCTCTATTTTATTCTGCAGTTCCGCCGATTTTTTCCCCAGCTCAGACGACATGATATTAAAGGCAGAAGCCAGTTCTCCCAGCTCATTCTGCGATCGAACCGCAACCTGGTGCGTCAGGTCGCCTGCCGATATTTTTTCAACCCCTGTCATTAACTGCCCCAGCGGACGGTTCACCAAGCGACGAATAGCCCAATAGATGGCCACACTAGCCAGCGCAGCAGCCAATATCGCCACCAGACTCATCTGCATAAACAGCCGTTGCGTCAACTGTGCCAGCACTGAGATCGGGCTCAACACCACCGCTTGTATGACATCCGATTTATCTGCTTCAAAATGAATCGGTTGCCAGGCATAGTAAAAGCTTCGACTGCTGGAGTTGACGGTTTGGTCTTCGTACAAGGTGTCAAGCAGGTCACCCTCCGGCAGGCTGCTCACTAAAATCTGCTGATCCTTGGCTAGGGCAACATCAATACCAAGCTGATGCTGAATCGCTTGTAACTTGCTCCCATCGATGACTTGTTCCAATACCACCAGCATGGCGGGAACTTTTTCGGATTCCCAGGTATCTGGATTAGAAACCGCTACCCGTAGGGGGGCTACTGTTCGAATAACTGGCGTACCATTGCGGATCTCGATACTCGTCCGTTCCTGATCTGAACCGAGCAAGGTCCACTCTGCCACCGTATTGTGGCGGTCATAATTGGTTTCGGGTTTAAACTGAATCGCCTGATAAAACGTTTGCACCGTTAACTGATAGACCGAACTAACATCAAAGAAGTCTGATGAAGGTGGCCGATAATTCCGATAAGGCACATAGTGGTAGGTACGCCCCCTAGAGGCACCTTTAGTCGCAAACTGAGCAACCAGAATACCCTCCTCATCAAGACGCATATTCAGCATCGGTATGGCATTCGGCACCTGCTCAAACGGGGATATGTTGTAAAGACTGATCGAGCTCAGCTGATGCAGATTACGCAACGGCTGCAGTGCCTGAACAATGTCTAACTGAGCTTGCAGCATGTAGACCTTATCGGACTCTTCGATATTCCGTCCCAGCTGAGAGGGGTCTGAGTAGTAATAGGGTCCCAGGCTGGAGAGCTGCTCCAGCCGTTCCGATAACCGAGGGTTACTCTCTATACTGGCCACACTTTTAACTGCATTATGCTGCAACTCATGCAGTTGACTGGAGAGGATCTTTGACATCCGGTCCAGCTCATTGAGCGTTATGGTCGCCAGGTTGTTAAAGCTGGTGACCCCAATCACAATCGATAGGCCCGCAGTAATGAAAACCATAATTAACAGCACGATCAATACAATCTGCCGACTGATTCCCATGTAGCGTGGAGCAATATACATAGACCGCCTCTCCCTAACTATCGCAGACGGGCGCAGCCACTAGTGTTAGCCAGGTGTTGGCACACTTATGACCGATCACATAGCATCAACTCGCTACATTCGGCCTGTTCGATTACTGCTGCCAACGTTTCACCAGCTCATCATAGGGCATAGTTTGGGGTTTTTCCCGTGATCGTTCCGCTTTCGGTGATCCCGGCTGCTGTAGCCAGTAGTTGCGGTCACGTAGGGGATTTAGTTTGGGTGAGTACTTCACCAGTTTCATCTTCGCCATCAATCGATCCTGCTCGTGGGCAATAGCGTCCATTGCCTGCTGCGGAGTCAAGTCACCCTTGATCGCTTTGTCCAGATAGGGCCACCAGATCCGCGACAATACCGGATAATGGGGCACATTGAGGCCGGTATCCGTCCAGCGACGCTCTTCCGGCGAGGCATAAAAATCGATCATACCGCCCCACTCATCTTTGCGAGACTGCACATAAGGTGAGTGAATAGTGGACTTACGGATGGGCGTACCACCCACCAGGAACTTCTTCAACGTTACCGACTTGGCAACACAGAATTGCGCCCACAACCAGGCCGCCGCCCGTTTTTGTCCTTTAACATTTTTGGGGATGGTCCAGCTACCGGCATCCTGATATCCAACTTTCATACCCTCCTCCCAGTAGCGCCCGTGAGGGGTGGGTGCCACTCGCCAAACCGGCTTGCCCTGGCTATCTCGCATGGGGCTGCCTGGCCGAGTGAAATCTTCATGAGACAGCCACGTTATGTACTGAAAGATATGCTGGGCAATATCTCCTCGTGCCGCCTGTGGTCCAGCATCGACCCAGCGCCAGTTTTTCGCTTCCGGCGGCGCATATTTGTTCATCCACTCAATATATTTTCTGAGCGCATAGACTGCAGCCGGTCCGTTGGTTGCACCGCCGCGCTCCACGGAGGAACCGACTGGAATACGATTTTCTACCCGAATGCCCCATTCATCCACCGGAATACCATTGGGCAAACCAATGTCACCAACGCCAGCAATCGACAGCCAGGAGTCGGTAAAACGCCATCCTAGTGACGGAGATTTTTTTCCGTAATCCATATGGCCATAGACCTTTTTGCCATCAATGGCCGTATGGGTAAAGAATTCCGCAATATCTTCATACGCCGCCCAGTTAACCGGCACCCCCAGCTGATAGGCATCATTGGGCCCGTATTTATTCACCGTAAACTGATAGAACTTAGCTTGTATATCCGAACGGGAAAACCAGTCGTAGCGAAACCAGTAAAGGTTGGCAAATTGTTGATCGGGAAGTTGCAATTGGTTGCCATCGTAATCCTGACCAAACTCCAAATTGAGAAAATCCGCCAGATCCAGATTCGGATTAGTAAAGGATTTTCCTTCATGCTGCATATAGTCCGTTAAGTTAACCACAGCATTCACCCGCAGATGGGTACCCACCAGATCAGCATCGTTCACATAAGCATCATAATTGTGTTTGCCGGTACTCATCTGCTCAAGCAACGCTTCCACCACCGCGCCTTCGCCAATAATATTATGTTCAACCCGGATGCCGGTGATCTCATAAAACGCTTTTGCCAAGACATCCCGTTCCCAATAATGCGTTTTGATGTCCTCGGCCACCGACTTGATGGTTTTGCCCCGAAACGGTTTACTAACGTCCTTAAACCATTTTAGCTCCTTTCTCATTTCATCCTTGGACAGGGTGGATGGCTGTAACTGTTTAATCCACTGCTCAATGACCGGATCGATCTCTTCAGCGGCTCCGTGGGTTGATAGCAAGAAAAAGCACCAGAGGCTTAGGTAGGCAATTCGAAGAAAAAAAGTGGAAATTACATTGCGGACGTTTTTAACCATAAGGTGCTTCCTATTACGATGGCAAAATCAACCATCCGCAAATAAAGGCAAACATCGATTGCGAAAGGTACGCTCAACGAAAGTATTACCTTTTTATATAGTCAAAAAACCGCAACAATACAAAGAGAGCCCTACGACGGGGCACTAACTTGCTGATGGGTCGGCAACCCAACGGAAATGACCGCGGTTGCCAGCAGGAATGCACTTGATGCCAGCAAGCATGCGGCTAGTCCTGCATACTGATATAACGCCCCCGACAATACGGTGCCAATGAGTCGGCCCATGGCATTGGCCATATAATAAAACCCTACATCCAGTGACACCCCATCCTCCTTGGCATACGCCAGTATCAGGAACGAGTGAACCGATGAGTTGATGGCAAACAGCGCCCCAAATAACAGCAGCCCCCCTACAATCAACCATTCCATATTCAACCCCCACTCGGCCATAACCGGCGCAATAAGCGGAGCGGCAATCACTGCCGGAATAAGCATTAACGCCAAAGCCCAGACCAGGGCGGTTGAGCCATCAGGTATTTTTCCGCGCTGTAAGCCGGT
>JBFKTM010000336.1:0-4365 GCA_041636295.1 Oleiphilaceae bacterium | reverse complement strand
GGCACTACAGTTGAATATCTCCTCCTCTTCCGATATCTACGGCTGGACCTTATACGGGGTAGCCTCGGAGCAGTTCGCCAACAACGAACTGACCACTGCCGAAGAGAACTTACTAAAATCGATCAAAGTATCACAACAAAAAAACGATCCTTTCTGCTTAATCGCTGGCATTTCATGGCTGACACCGACTCTTTACCATCAAGGAAAGATCAACGCCGGTCTGAAAATGATTGAAGAACTGGATCACTGGCTTGAGCCATTTAATCCAGACTCACTTCCCAATTACATGACCATCAACTACGCAAAAACCTCGTTTTATTTGGAAATGAACCGACTGCACGATGCTCAGACGACCCATACAGAGGCAACCACGAGATGGGGCCACAGTTTAGAACCACTAAACCAGATATATTGGAAATTTCAGGAACTACAACTCAATCTCTCCCTGGATAGCCTGGAGGCAGCAGAGAACTCGCTGGATGACCTGGAGTCTATCTTCCGAATCCACTTCAAGGAGTGGCAATTTGTCATTCCATCCCCTGAGGTTTTCAGGGCCCTGATTCATCTAAAGCGTGGTAATGCAGCGCCCTTCATCCAGTGGGCTCAGCATTTTGAGGAGCATCCCCCCCATACCAACCCCTTCCGCCTGCAAGAAGAACAGCTTATGTTGGCACGAGCACTTGTTTTGCAGGAGAGAGATCCGATGCCGTTGCTCAATAACATCCGTGCTACGGCAAAATCCAATAACATTGTTGTCCGGTTGATTTTTTGTGATCTATTGGAGACCTATTGGTGGGGGTCTCAAGGGCAACTTGGTCAAGCCTTGGAATCATTTGAAAAAGTACTGCAGCGGGCGTCAAAGCATGGCTATGTCAGGTTACTTATCAGCGAAGGGGCTCCCATCAAGCCACTATTGCAATCATCGATTCAACTGGGTATTGAAGCCGAGTATGCCCAGAAGATACTGACATTGATGGATCAACAGCCAGAGAAACTGACGACTCAGATCTCCGTATCAACGAGCATTCCAAAGCAGTCACCATCCACACTGGAAGCACTCAGTAACCGAGAGATCCAGGTGCTAAAACTCATTAACGAGGGTAACCCCAACAAAGTTATTGCCTCCAGGCTATCGGTGGCGACGACTACCGTTAAAAGCCACATCCGAAATATCTATAGTAAGCTGGGGGTACATAGACGAACCCAAGCGCTAGCCATTGCCCGGGCCGAGGGAATCATTGAGTAATTTCACTCACCGCAGTATCGTTAACGGAGAATAACCAACGCTGCATTACACACCGGTCGGGTTATTGCAGTGTCTCGCCGTTTTTTTCGATTATTTACCTTTTACGTGGCGACTCTCTGGTATAATGCAGCCTCGCAATGTTCCTGCCCACCCGCCCAAATGAGACACCGTTAAGAATGACCGACTTTTCCAGCCTACCGCTCCCCAAAGCAGCGCTCGATAATTTACACACACTTGGCTACCAGGCTATGACGCCCATTCAGGAGCAAAGCCTGCCGCTTGCTTTTAAAGGTCATGACTTAATTGCAAAGGCAAAAACAGGCAGTGGCAAAACAGCCGCCTTCTCATTACCGATTCTCACCAAGTTAAATATACGTTACTTTGGGGTACAGGCACTGGTACTTTGTCCGACGCGAGAACTCAGCGCTCAGGTTGCTAAAGAGATACGTAGCTTAGCGAGATTCCAGCAAAATATTAAAGTCGTAACACTCTGTGGCGGGCAGCCCATTGGCCCTCAAATCGGTTCGCTGGAACACGGCGCCCATGTGGTGGTCGGCACACCGGGCCGGATAAAAGATCACCTGAGAAAACAGACACTGGTGCTCGACCAAGTGCACACCGTTGTATTGGATGAAGCCGATAGAATGCTCGACATGGGTTTCTATGATGATATTGAACATATTGTTCAGCAAACGCCCAGCAATCGTCAGACACTGCTCTTCTCTGCCACCTACCCTGAAAAAATAAAGCAGCTGAGTGGCCAATTCCAAAAAGACCCGATCGAAGTGAGTGTCGAAGCCGTTCACACCACCAGTCAGATCGAGCAGATATTCTATCAAGTCGGCCGTAACCAGAAGAGTGAAGCGACCTACAATTTGCTCCGACAGCACAATCCGTCTTCAGCTATTATTTTCTGTAACACCAAACAAGCCTGTCAGGAAGTAACCGACTACCTGGCAGATTCCGGCTTAAGCGTATTGTCACTGCACGGAGACCTTGAACAGCGAGAACGGGATGAAGTGCTGGTTCGCTTCTCTAACCAGA
This sequence comes from Oleiphilaceae bacterium, assembly GCA_041636295.1. Classification (GTDB taxonomy): domain Bacteria; phylum Pseudomonadota; class Gammaproteobacteria; order Pseudomonadales; family Oleiphilaceae; genus Alkalimarinus. The sequence continues at coordinate 2,075 of JBFKTM010000336.1, read as the reverse complement.
GCTGCTCTTATCTGGTAGCCACAGATGTTGCCGCACGTGGCATCGATATCAATGAACTGCAAGCCGTGATCAATTACGACCTTTCCAGAGATTCAGATGTTTACACCCACCGCATTGGTCGTACAGGGCGGGCGGGCAATAAAGGGCTGGCATTAAACCTCTATACGCAATCTGAACAGTATAAGCTGGAAGCTATCGAAGATAGCCAGCGACAACCGCTACAATATGGGGACATAAGCGATTCAGAAACGCTTGAAGGAAGTACTCCGTCACGGCCACCTATGGTCACTCTATGTATTGCCGGTGGCAGGAAAGACAAAGTTAGACCCGGCGATATTCTTGGCGCCCTCACCGGAGAAGCGGGAATTCAGGGAAAGCATGTAGGCAAAATTGATGTTATGGATTATTCCGCCTATGTGGCAGTGGATAGACAAGTCGCCAAGCAGGCGTTAGGCCGACTGATTAATGGCAAGATCAAGGGCCGAAAATTCAGAGTTCGACAGCTCTAATACTGCCTCTAATACTGTCATATTCGAAACCACCTGACATTTACGAGAGAGTAAGCATTATGCCTGTTGCCTGTGCTCGCCACATTCTGGTTAAAACCAAAGAAGAAGCCGAGAAGCTAAAACAACGCCTCGCCAAAGGCGAGGATTTTGGCCTGCTGGCCAAAAAGTACTCACAATGCAAATCTGCCAAACGAGGCGGTGATCTGGGTGAGTTCCGACCAGGACAAATGGTAAAAGCCTTCGATAACGTGGTTTTCAAAAAACCATTGCTAACCGTGCATGGCCCGGTGAAAACACAGTTCGGTTTTCACCTGATTGAGACTATTTATCGGCAGTAGCGGCACTTCGAATGCCTGCATACCAGGCTGACGGATCAACAATTTCTCCATCCACCTCTGATATGGGTGGATAGGGCAGATCATTCTTGTGACAGTACTGAGCGACTTTAGGGTGAGCCCAGCGAAAAAAGGTCTGCCAATACTCCTCCTGCTCAAGCCTGACGTAATCATACAACCCTTCTGCAGCACGCTGACGTTGCGCTTCAGCCAAGATAATAGCAGCCGCCACAGAGACATTGAATGACTCTACCATCCCCATCATGGGAATAACGACATGCTCATCAACGATGGCCGCTGTCTCCTCGGTAATCCCCTGTTTTTCGTTTCCCAACACCAGCGCACAGGGGGTTACATAGTCTACATCACGATAGTCTACCGCCTGTGCAGAGAAGTGCGCAGCATAAACTTTGTAACCCTGCGCTTTCAATTGCGACACGGCGGAAGGCATCGACTCATGACGATTTACATTAACCCAGCGATCACTGCCCATCGCGGTACCGCTATATTGGCGGTGTTTATCCCAGGGCCAGACCATATGTACCTGGTGAATACCCACGGCATCCGCCGTTCGCACCAAGGCAGCAATATTGCGGGGTTTGTGGATCTGTTCAGTAATCAATGTTAAATCCGGCTGCCGACGGTCCAGTGTGTCGCGCAGCCTACGGTATCGTTCAGGGGTCATCTATTCTCTCAGTGATCGTTTCACTATCTACCATTGAAGGCAGGCAAGATATCCACGGGCTTATTTACCAGGAGGTATTTACCAACTGTTACTTACTAGAAGTTATTTACTGGGAGTTCCCGGTGTCTTGGGAAAAGAGGCAACAGAATTGCCAACAGCAGTGACTTTTGAAACACCTTCTTGCTCTACTTCGTCAATGCGAACGATCGCATTCATCGGAATATAGGTGCGGTTTACTCCACTAAATTCGTTTTTCAGCTTTTCCTCACTAGGGTCTACCAAAAGCTGTGAACGCTCGCCAAACAGCAACTGCTCCACCTCAACGAACCCATACATATCACTTGGATAAACGTGAGAAGCATAAATTTCAAACACTTCTTCATGGTTGTAGAAGATGATCTTATAAACTTTTTTTACTGCCATTCAGTTTCAAACCTGCAAATGATATCAACTACCACTCTGACCCGATTAAGTCAGAGCCGTTAAAGGGCGGTAATCATATCATAGGATGCCATACAGTTAATCAATTCGCTGCAAGAAACATAG
>JBFKTM010000335.1:0-4375 GCA_041636295.1 Oleiphilaceae bacterium | reverse complement strand
CACCGCCGGTGGGTGCATTGTTGATGTTGGTGATGGTTGCTGTTGGTGCACTTGTCTCCGACTCAGCCGTACCATTAAGGTCGGTATAGCTTGCTACTACATTTACCGTATTGCCCGCATCGGCCAGTACCAGGGTATAAGTCGTTCCGGTTTCTCCAGCAATATCAACACCATTACGCTGCCACTGATAACTGATCGCTCCCAGCCCATCGGCATCGACCAGATTATTACTGGCCGATAGAACCGTTCCGACAGTGGCCGATCCGGTAATGGAGACCATTCCGGTCGGGTTATCGTTCACATTAGCCACGACCGCAGTTGGACTACTGGTCATACTCTCAGCGGTACCATAACCATCGGTATAACTCACAGTAATGGTTATGGTTGCCCCTACATCGGCATCCCCCAGGGTATAACTAGTACCGTTGGCTCCAGAGATATCGCCACCATTGCGTTTCCACTGGTAACTGAGGGTACCCAAGCCATCAGCATCAGACAACGTCCCGGTGTTGACGGACAGAAACTGATCTTCGATAACCGTGCCGCTAATGGTTACCGAACCTGTGGGCGCATCATTGGTATTGCTCACTACAATATCAAAACTACTGGTTGCCGGTGTACCGCCTTGCCCGTCATCGGCAATGACCTCTACCGAGATAGTGCCAACATCGCCGTCAAGAGGTGTGCCGCTGAAGGTACGGGTGCTAGTATTGAAACTCAGCCAGCTGGGCAGCGCGCCACCACCGCCTAACTGTGCGCTGTAGCTGAGAGTATCTGCACTGTCCACATCAGCAAAAGTATTGCTGGCAAAGGTAAAATTGAAGGGGACATCCTCGGTTGCAGCCTGATTGGCTATTGCATTATTGAGGATTGGGTCATCATTGACCCCTGTTACCGTAAGATTGATCACCCCGTCGCCTGGGCCAGCCCCAAAGCTATCTTCTATATGGCTGGCGATAGTTGCATCCAGATCGTTGTCTGCTACAGGAACAAATGCTACAGCCGCTAATGCGGCGTTAACATCGGATACTGATCCACTCACCGTCCATTCACCTGAGGCACTGACATAGTTACTGGTTGCTGCTCCAAAAGTCCCAGTGGTGAGTGAGCCTGCTGCCGGGGAGTTCAGGGTTAGCGTTGCCGTCACCGTTTCTCCAGCATCCACATCGGTAACCACAATATCTGCGAGAGCAACGCTGGCATCCCCCTCGGTATAGGAGACTCCCTGGTTTAGATTGGTGGCAGTCGGAGGGGTATTTGGTTTCACCAATGTCAGGCTATTAATCTCTTGATCCCCACTCACCAAATTGACATCGGCCCCTTGAAACAGCAACGATGCCGTGGCCGCCGCAGAGACCCCAGATTCAGTTGCCTGAGTAACGTTCAGAGTGAATACATCGTGTTTGGTGACCAGTAAGCTGTTATCGCCCACGGTCGCATCACGATCTATAGCCAACAAAATATTGCCAGAAGATAACGTAGTCCCCCCAATATTCACGGTTTTCTCGATTAACTCCAGACCATAAATCTCATCCGTTATACCAATCTCATCACCATCTATCAGAATCTTAGTGGTACCACTGGTCGTTCCTGCCCCTACATTATCGGCACTGAAATGATAGATATCATTAGGGTTCCGAAAACTACCATCATCCTTTTGAGAGAACAAAAAAGAGCCCGCCGCCAGGGTTCTACCCCCTACCTCGGTTTGTTGTTCAACTAAGGTAATTCCTTGAATTTGCTTACCTGGGCTAGCCAGCCCTTCCAGTAACATAGTGAACGAGCCAGAACTATAATCATTTGCATTATCTGGGCGAAATACGAAGACGTCTTCTTTATCGACTGTCAAGGTGTTGCTGCTTGTGAGGGTTTCAGTTGTATCGACCGATATCAACACATCACCCGCCTTGAGCTGAAAGGTGGATGTCGTACCCACAACTATATCGGTGGACACAAAATGCATACTTTCGACTACAACATCGTTGTTATCACTGGCTCCACCGAAATTAAAGTCATCCAAATTAACAATGGATGAAAAAGTACCATCGGTGTACGCAGCTGGCTCAAACATAAGGTTAGGATTCGCAAATTCCAGCAGTTCACCGGCACTCCATGCACCCGAGGCGGGCCCCGGTGTAGTGGACCCCGATACGTCACCAACCGTAGTAAGCCACAACGCTTCTGTTGCGCCAGCTGGCCCGAGCGTATGATTCCAACTGGCCTGCAAACTTAATGGCACGGCACTGACTGTGCCAATTTGACCCACGTGGTACTCCAGCCGCCAATCGCCCCCTAAGGAGGCTGCACCAGTCAAATCATCACTGGCAGCCACATCCGCCCCGGTAAGTTCTGCCAAGGATTGCACTAACTGTTCGCCACTGAGATTAGCCGCCAGATTACAGCCGTAAATCATAATATCGGCATCATCATCAAAAGCCGCTTGCCACCCGCTGATCTGTGCTTGATAGTCTTCCAGGTTTTCAGTCGTTAACCAACTGCTGCCCAGCTGAATACTACCCTCAGCACCGTGGCTGACCAGATGAATCGCGTCCAGGTCAGTGTAGTTGCTCAATAGCTCACTAATTTGCTCAATGCCGTCTTGTTCGGCATCCAACACATATATCAGATATTGGGCATCCACTTTGCTGAATTCCCCCTCCACCAGTTGCAGATAATCAGGGGTTCGGGGATCAATAATAATCAGCTCAAGCGGTTGATCGGCCACGTTTGACGATGCTGTCACAAAGTCTGCCAACAACTGACTGAAATCGCCTGTTTGTTGTTGTGACTCATCATCGCCTAATAGGCCTGCCACATCGTTTAGGGACAATTGTTCTAGAGAAGTGCTGTTACTGAGTGTGGCCTCTTCCTGATTTGCCAGCAGGTTAGCCGACAAGTTGGCGACCCACTGTTCTAATGCGTCCAGATCATTCAAATAATCGGATAGGGGGGCTTCCGATAGTAGCGAATGATCAATGGCGACGGTGCCACCGAGCAGCTCCGCAGAGAGCAAGACCTTGGGTTCCAGTGATTCAAGACTAAATGAAGGTTTAACGGTACGATTGCTCAACCATACTTTGCGGAAGCTCAAGTTCAATGTGTCCAGCCAATTCATCGTCCACCCTCCCTAGTCAATCGATCAACTATCCACAAATCTAGCAGAGTACATTTTTTGAACAATCTATTCCGATCACTTATTGCAGTTGTTAACATAGTGGTGCAGTAACTTAGACCACTAGTTCGACCCGACCAACGCGGGGGGGAGAAACTTCATTTCACACTTCAAACCTGCAGGCAGTTCATTATTCGGATTAGGCAAAGCTAATCGCACACCAAAGGTTCGGCTGGCAGCATCCCCCATACGGTCGACCGCGACAACCGTTGCATCGCGAGGGTTATCCGGATCTATTTCGGGGTAGACGAGACCTTCCATACCTACGGTTATCCTGCCGAACAATTCCATTGGAACAATGGCTTCAATATTGAGTGGATCAAATTGGGCAATACGAACAATAGCCTGATCTTCAACATACTCACCTGCTGATTTAAATTTCTGCAGCACGAAACCACTAAACGGAGCGCGAATGGTCTTCTGTTTCAGTTGTTCTTGAGCTCGCGCTAGCTCCAACCGCCTGACCTCTTTCAGGTCTCTCGCTTGTTGCAGTTTCCAGTTAGACAACTCCACTTCACGGTCAGCTTCATCTCGAATTTCATAGGATACGGCTTGCCGTTCATAAAGCTTTTCGATACGCCCTTGACGTTTCTGATCAAAGGCGAGGTTAACCTGACCCACCTGAATCTCAGATTCGATGTCGGCGCGAGCCTTAGCGAGTGCAACCGTGGCTTTTTCAACGCCGGCATCCAACTCCGCCACAATATGGCCTTGTTCAATCCAGTCGCTGCGCTCAACACCAACGTTGGCTATAACTCCGGGCACGGCGCTGCTTAAGTCAACTACATTGTAGGGGTTGATTACGCAGTCAACAGCAGGAAACTCGTCAGCCACCGCCATGCTACTAGCGTATAGCAGCCCCGTAACCCACAGTGATTTTGAATATAATTTAAACGAACGACTGGTAACCCAGAGTATTGATAGGATGTTGATTTTCTCTGCTCCGCACACGTGTCTATCCATGATTTGTTGATAGAAGTCTTATAGTTATTTTTATAGACCATATGCTGTTATTTACAACTTACACTTGCCTGCGCCAGTATATGCCACGTCCACTATATATCAAGCATTTAGCTACACAAAAATGTTCAGTTAATGTTCAATACTTTCTTTTTTGAATTTTTAAGCGCACTCGATTATTCGAAATATCATTAAAAGAGTAGTGATTTAGGCAACTTTATTTGATTGCCTTCCGTCGTTTTT
>JBFKTM010000334.1:0-4377 GCA_041636295.1 Oleiphilaceae bacterium | reverse complement strand
GGACCAAATGTCAGCGTCAAACTTATTCTTCTGAGCACTGACAAACCTTGACTCTCATCAAGAGAATTTCAGACAGTGAAAATTGCAATACCAATTTGGCAATAGATTGACCTAGGTTATGTTTTGGTAAATATGGGGGAAATAGCTGTAATACCTATATATAAGTATGCGTGGTGTTTGTTTATTTAATTGGTAATAGTGTATGTCGGCTGTGAGGTAAAAAGTTTTTTTTAAAAATATAAGGTTGACCAAAATCAAGGGTTTTTATTCTTTGGGCGCGTACCTTTAGCGTGCACTCAATTGCTGACAACAATTGCTAATAACGAAGGAGAGCATCGAAATGGCTGAGCGCTTTACCAAGAGCATGGCCAGAAACATCTATTTAGGGGGGAGTGTATTCTTCATCCTGTTGTTTCTAGGCCTAACGTTCGACACTATGCAAGCGTTGCCGGAGCGAGATAACCGTGAAAATCTGACGGAATCTGTAGCAAACGGCAAACTGCTTTGGGAAGAAAATAACTGTATGGGTTGCCACACCTTGTTTGGTGAAGGTGCCTATTTTGCGCCTGAGCTAGGTAATGTGTACCAGCGTCGCGGTGGAGAAGAGGCATTTGTGCTTTTCTTTAAAGCCTGGATGCAAGCACAACCTACTAACGTTCCTGGGCGTCGCCAAATGCCACAATTTAACCTGAATGATCAGGAATTAGAGGACTTGGCTGCATTCCTCAAGTACGCAGCTGGGATTAACACTAATGACTGGCCGCCAAATATAGAAGGTTAAGGAGAGCAGGATGAAATATCAATCACAAGCGGTCTCCAAGCCGTACTTCATTTTTGCACTAGCACTGTTTGTTGGTCAGATCCTATTCGGGTTGATCATCGGTTTACAGTACGTGGTAGGGGACTTTTTGTTCCCAGAGATTCCATTCAACGTAGCGCGTATGGTTCACACCAACCTGCTCATTGTCTGGCTACTATTCGGCTTTATGGGAGCCGCCTACTATCTGATTCCTGAAGAGTCAGAAACAGAATTGTATAGCCCTAAGCTTGCACTGGCGCTATTTTGGATTTTTGCTGCAGCTGGTACGCTAACCATTATTGGTTACCTGTCTGTTCCTTATGCTACATTAGCAAAGATCACTGGTAACGACCTGCTACCAACCATGGGGCGTGAATTCCTTGAGATGCCAACCTTGACTAAGATTGGTGTTGTTATTGTCGCATTGGGCTTCCTGTTCAATGTTGGTATGACAATACTGAAAGGCCGTAAAACAGTTATCAATATTGTAATGATTACGGGTCTGTTAGGTTTGGCTCTGTTCTTCCTTTTCTCTTTCTATAACCCTCATAACCTTGTGCTAGATAAGTACTTCTGGTGGTGGGTTGTGCATCTATGGGTTGAAGGTGTTTGGGAACTGATCATGGGTTCTATGCTTGCCTTCGTACTGATTAAAGTAACCGGTGTTGACCGTGAGGTTATCGAGAAGTGGTTGTACGTCATCATTGCGATGGCTCTGATCACTGGTATTATCGGTACGGGTCACCACTATTTCTGGATTGGGCCACCAGAGTACTGGACAGTTCTGGGTTCTGTATTCTCTGCATTAGAGCCAATTCCATTCTTCATGATGACTGTATTTGCATTCAACATGGTTAGCCGTCGTCGTCGTGAACATCCTAACCGTGCTGCAACGTTGTGGGCACTGGGTTGTGCGGTAATGGCATTCCTGGGTGCGGGTGTATGGGGCTTCTTGCACACCTTGGCTCCAGTAAACTACTACACTCACGGAACACAGGTAACAGCAGCTCACGGTCACATGGCATTCTACGGTGCTTATGTAATGATCGTAATTACCTTCATCTCTTACGCTATGCCTATCATGCGAGGTCGTCCAAACGGCAACTCTCGCCAGGCGCAGATCATGGAGATGTGGAGCTTCTGGTTGATGACCATTGCAATGGTTTTCATCACACTGTTCCTGACTGCGGCTGGTATCCTGCAGATATGGATGCAGCGTATTCCTGAGTCTGGTCAAGCGCTATCCTTTATGGCGACGCAAGATAACATCGCGTTGTTCTACTGGTTGCGTGAGATCTCAGGGGTGGTCTTCTTTATCGGTCTAGTGGTATACCTCGCCAGCTTCTTTGTGAAGGGTGACGAGGTCGCAGCCGTCGAGTAAAGGGGATAAACAAGCTAGCTAATGGCTAGCTTGTTACCTGATACAAATAAAAGGTGACTGGATAACGAAAGTTTGAAAGTCGCCTTTTTTATTGGGCGGGAGGTGGCTCGTGACCTTTCGCAGTTGAAATTAAAAGGCTACCCTTAAATAAGGTAGTGTATTATTGGCCAGTGGTTAAAAATGAAACGTTTGCAGCGTCATCGTCTTCTTACTCGTACCGCATTTTTTCTGTTGTTTCTGTTGGCACCGGTACTGGACCTCTTTCGCTTTGATCTTACAGCAACGCATTTCATCGTTTTTGGCCAGGCATTAAGTTTTGATTTAACATCTGCCTGGGTACAGAGTAACACTCCGCTTGATATCGGGTTGCGAATCCTTTTCCGGTTTGTTCTGCCACTCGTGACTATCGTAGCGATAGGGCTATTTATTTTTTGGCGCTGGGGACGTATATATTGTGGCTGGTTGTGTCCTCATTTCTCTGTGGTTGAAGCGATTAATGGATTGATGCAGCGGCGTACCGGTAAAGTGTCACTGTGGGAGAAACGATCACCTGCAAGTCATGCAAAGGGTGGGGTATTTGACTGGGTCGTGATCGTGGCGGTATGTGCTTTAATCGCTTTTAGCTGGGCGTTAGGGTTGCTCTCTTATCTGTTGCCCCCTATACCACTCTATACTGACCTGATTAACCTTGATCTCTCCCGAGGGGAGACGATTTTTCTCGGTGTTGCCACCTTGGTGTTTACCATTGATTTTGTATTTGCACGACACCTGTTTTGTAAATATGGCTGTGCCGTTGGTCTATTTCAGAGTCTGTTTTGGATGATGAATCCCAAGTCTATGGTGGTCGAGTTTGACCGGGAGCGTGCTGCACTCTGTCGAGATTGTGACAAAGACTGTGAAGAGGCCTGTCCGATGCGGCTGCCGGTTCGTAGCTTTAAACGCAGTAAGTTTACCTGTACTCAATGTGCGCAGTGTATTAGTGCCTGTGTTGAGGTTCAAAAAGAAAACCCTCAAGGCAGTTTGCTTGGTTGGAATGAGGGGGAGAAAACCAAACAAACCTCATTGATTCCTGTGATTACCGTGGACTCAATTAAACATAAGAAATAACTTCTTATTTGATTAAACCTAGTCTGTCTTATATCAAGGATGATATGCCCCAAAGCTGTCAGATTACACTCCATTAGCCCTAGAAATTTTGTAACGAATAAGTCAGTCAGGAATAGCGAATGGAAGAGTATGTAGGCGTCAAGTGGCATGAGTTTATTACCCGCAAGGCCCGCACCGATTTTCCGGATGCTGAGGTTTATTTAAAAGAGCATCAGCTTACACTGGGTATTCTTTTTCGGGCGCTAGGGGGCGATGCCGGGCTTAGAATTGAAGCGGCGACGCCGCGAGACTACTACACACGACGAAGCTTTCTGCAAAAAGTGGCCGGCTCTCACAACCAAGTGGAGTTGGCGTGGAAAGATGGTGAAACCTTAAGGTTGCCTGAACGGTTGGCGCTTTTCCCCGATAGAGAGTTAAATCGAAAACTCTATATCTGGTTGTGTGCGCTGGCATCTCAACAAAATAAAGAGTTCGAAAACTGGTTTATAGACAATCAGCGACTAACCGCTACGGTGCTGGCCAAGTTCTACGGCTTGCATACAACCTATCATGAACTGGCCAAAGCGTTTGTTCGATTACGACCCAACCCTGAACAACTCAATGCCGACGATGGGATTCAAGAGAGAGCCATTCAGCGAGCAATTCTTGACCCCGGGTGTGAAGGTTTCTTGCCGCCGGCACAATATGCTCCCATGCCGGTTTACCTGTGGTTGTACCCATCCGGGTTAGGTAGTTGCAATGCAGGCAGCATGATCGCCGACGACCCGGATGCCGACGGCACCAACAGCCAAACAGGCAAACGAAAAAGTAAACGAAAAAAAGCCGAACGAACGGACTCATATGACAAAAATAGCGGGTTGATGGTTTTTCGACTTGAGAATCTGTTCTCCTGGTCTGAATTTGTTCCGGTGGACCGGGCAGGAGATGATACGAAAGAAGACGATGCAGAAAGTGTGGCTGATGATCTAGACGTACTGAGTCTATCCAGAGACCGAAAGGCAGCCTCATCCAGTATTAAATTCGATTTAGACCTACCCTCAGCCGATAACGATGATTTGATGATCGGTGATGGTATTCTCTTGCCGGAGTG
>JBFKTM010000333.1:0-4387 GCA_041636295.1 Oleiphilaceae bacterium | reverse complement strand
GCCTGCGTTGGATTTTCTGGGCATGTTCAAAATACTGAATGTATTGTAGTGCCACGTTAAACGATCATTTTTAAGCGTTCGATACCCTCATCGAACAGTGCCAATAACGGTTCCAGGCAGCGGCTGGCCAAACTGAAGTAGGCTTCACTGCTAATGGTGATGCCGTCATCTTTATACAATTCAGTCTCGTTGAGTAGTGTGAGCTGTAGAATCACCCGCTCGGTATCGGTTACTTTGTTGAGTAGTGGCGAGAGTAGGCTGGGCGAAGCCCCTCTGTCCAGAGCTTGCTGTAAACGTTGCGTAACTTCTGACAGCATTCGCTGAATCTTCTCATTAAGAAATTTGACCCGTATTCGCTGAATACTGTTGCAGCCTCCTGAGGCAACGATACCCGTTCCGAGTGCTCTGACCTGGCCGATACTTTCGGCGGTTTCCAGCAGCTCTTTCCATATCACTTCAATGCCTCGGGTGTCGGGTTGGATATAATCCAGGTGGTGGCTCTCGGAAATATCCTCTATCAAGTAAAGGAGGTTGAGAATGAGCCGGTTGTGCTGTTCAAGATTGTTGTTAGCAGAGAGCCCGGAATATCTCACCTTAAGCCGATTCCAGTGGGTAAAAAGCCCGCTAAAACGATCAGTTGTGGGCAGGTTTGCGTCCAGCGATTCCAGCGTACGCCAGTCTTGATCAATGTGCTTTGCTACAGTGCTTACCCGGTGATGAAGAGCTTGGTCGCCGTTTAACTCACCATTGCTTAGCCCCCGATGCTGTTGCAAGTGAACTAAAAGTGTTTTAAATGATTCCAGTTTTTTGATGCCTTCCCGCCGCTTCAGGCTGACACTCCGAGATCGTCGGTAGCGGGCGGTGAAGAGCGCTGTCACGAACAGCAATACTACCGCGGTGAAGATAAGTATCGGTATCATTGAAGTACCTCTTTTGGCGAGTGGTGACTGGTCAGGTTAGCCATATAGCCGGCGATTCGCGTAGTTTCATCGGCGATATGCTGATTGGCTTCGGCATTATGTAACACGCCTTCAATATGGTTCGAAATCTCATTGGTTGCCTGGGCCTGCTGTTCGGTATTGGTGGCAATCACCATAATTTGCTGGGCGACGCCGTCAACCTGTTGATCAATAGCGAGCAGGCTCTGTTCAGCTCTACTGGTACTTTCAAGGCTTGCATGGGCCATGCTGGCCAATGCGCCCATTCGCTGTTGTACTTTGCCCATTGCTTCTATCACCTGTTGAATTCGCGTAGTGATCTCTTCGGCAGAGGTATGACTGCGCTGCGCCAGCTTTCTGACCTCATCGGCAACCACGGAAAATCCCCGGCCATGCTCCCCAGCCCGTGCGGCTTCGATGGCGGCGTTGAGGGCTAACAGGTTGGTCTGTTCAGAAATTTCCCGAATTACCCTGGACATCTCCGCGACTATTTTTGATTGGTCGGATAACTGGTTCATCAACGCTGCGGTTTCATCAGCGGTTGACGACATCGCGTTAACTTCAGTACGGGCACTGTTAAGGTTGTTTTTACCATCACCGGTGAGTGACTTAGTCTCATCGACGCTGCCCTGAGTCATTCGCACTTGTTCTGCCACCTGCTCAATGCTCTGGCTCATCTCTGCTACCGCCGTCGCCGCAGACGCGGTGGCATCGGTTTGCGCCGAGACATTATTTGAGACAACACGGGCGCTGTGGTTAAGTTCATCGGCAAGGTGGGTAATCTCCTTTAAGTTTTCAGAACTTAATTGATGGTCTCGTTCAATCTCCCGCAGCATCACATTAACACCTGAGAACAGATTACGGAGCAGCCCGGTATTAATCTGCAGCTCCCGGTGGTCAAAGTGTTGGATCTGGCTCTGCCGGGAAAGCTGGCTAATGGATTGAATTTCATTGTAGAGCAGGTGAATAAATGCCAAAGCCAGAAGCGCTACGGTCATCATCAATCCGACGCTGAGGTAAAGATTAACGTTCAGAATAAACAGTAGTCCTGCGGCGCTCAGCAGCATCAGTAAGAAAATAGGGGTATTTCGCAAACCAAGCGACCTGAACAGCAGGTTGGGTACCCGTAACAGCATTTCCGTCTCCCGATTAATGTTATGGCAAGGTATTAGCGGTCCGTCACCTGGTTATCTCTGGACGCAGGGAATTGCTAACGATATTGCCGTTGTGTTGCTGTTACTTTGGCAATACTCGTGCCGTTGTTTGTATCTTCTTTGTAACGGCATCACAACAGGCTATTGGGCGCGGGGAGGGGGGCAGGTTGTTAGCAATACTAACTAAAAAGAAATATGTTGCACCAATTTAGTTTAGTTGGTGGTAGTGCGGGTGTGAGGTGAGCCAAAATGAAGCATGTCGTTGATGGGCGACATGCTTCGGCCATTAGGTGATTGATGCAGGTAGATTAAAACTGGGCATTACCCGGTGTTCGTGGGAACGGAATCGCATCCCGCACATTTTCCATGCCGGTGATGTAGTTCAGCAGACGCTCGAAACCAAGGCCAAAACCGGCATGGGGGACCGAACCGTAGCGGCGTAGATCGCGATACCATGACAGTGCCTCTTTGTGAGCCATATTACCAATGCGTTCATCCATCACCTCAAGACGATCCTCCCGCTGACTGCCACCTATGATCTCGCCAATACCCGGTGCCAGTACATCCATTGCGGCAACGGTACGGTTGTCATCATTAAGTCGCATATAGAAAGCTTTAATATCTTTTGGATAGTTCATAATGATAACGGGCGCGCCGACATGCTCTTCAGCCAAGTAGCGTTCATGCTCTGATTGCAGATCTATCCCCCACTCCACCGGGTATTCGAACTTTTTACCGCAGTTTTGTAAGGTGTTAACGGCCTCGGTATAGTCCATTCGTACAAACTGGTTATCAATGACGTTTTGCAGGCGGCTGATCGCTTCTTTATTAATGCGTTCGGCGAAGAAGGCCATATCATCGCTGCGCTCATTGAGTACAGCATTAAATAGGTATTTCAGGAAATCTTCCGCCAAATCGGCATCATCATTCAGGTCAGCAAAGGCAATTTCCGGCTCCACCATCCAGAACTCAGCCAGGTGTCGGCTGGTATTAGAGTTCTCAGCTCTAAAAGTGGGGCCAAAGGTATAGACCTTCGACATGGCGAGGCAGTAAGACTCGACATTGAGCTGGCCCGAGACCGTTAGAAAGGTCTCTTGACCAAAGAAATCCTGTGAATAATCGATGGCACCGCTGTCGGTTTTTGGCAGATTAAGCATGTCCAGCGTACTGACACGGAACAGCTCGCCGGCCCCTTCGCAGTCACTGGCGGTCAGGATCGGCGTGTTGATCCAGTGAAACTCCCGCTCATAAAAATAGCGATGAATGGCGTTGGCCAACGTTGTTCTTACCCGGGTAATGGCTCCAAAGGCATTGGTTCTTGGGCGGAGATGGGCCACTGATCGCAGGTATTCAAAGGTATGGCGTTTTTTGGCAACCGGGTAGCTTTCAGGCTCTTCCACCCAACCCACCACCTCAACAGCGGTAGCCTGAATTTCATAGGTTTGTCCCTTGCCTTCGGACTCAACCAGTGTCCCGGTAACGATCACCGAACAGCCGGCACTTAACTTGAGTATCTCTTGCTCATAATTGGTCAGGTTGCTAGGAATGACGGCCTGCAAGGGATTGAAACAACTACCGTCATGTACATGCAAGAATGACAAACCCGCCTTGGAGTCTCTACGTGATCGAACCCAGCCCCTGATCGTGACCTCATTGCCAGGGTTGACCGTATCCATAAGTAACTGGTTAATTGAATGAATCGCCATGCTGTTGAGTGATCCTGTGTGTCGATTGAAAATGGATTTCTCGATACCGGAAAGAGAAATTGGAGAGAAAATTTATCTGACCAAAATAGTAGCGGTTAATCTGGCAATCATAAAGCGCAAAGAGGGTTATTTCGGTGTAATGCCATAGAAATCATCGGTTAATTCTACAAAACTTGCCTATACTGAAAAAAACGCATGCAGACAGATTATAAGAATGAAATTCAGTACTCGTATCGGCTTATTTACACTGGTCGCCAGCCTGATCCCACTGTGCCTCGCCATAGGCGTCAGCCTTTGGCTCTCGACTTCGCAAACGGTCAAGCTCACGCTGCAGAGTGTCGAAGGCGAGTTGGCGACATTGAGTGAGGAGTTGAGTGGTTTTTTTCGTGAGCGACAAAGTGAGATTAGCTTGCTGGCCTCGTTACCCTTGCTCAGAGAGCAGCCTTTTGAGTTGTCGCTGCCTTTTTTAAATGCCGAGTTGGCGCGTCAGCCGGGTCTTTATGAGAAATTCATACTGGGCAAAGAGAATGGCCACTTTCTCAACACGTCGGGAGGCAACCCACATCAGGGGATGATCCGCACCTTTAAT
>JBFKTM010000332.1:0-4389 GCA_041636295.1 Oleiphilaceae bacterium | reverse complement strand
GCCAGAATTGGCGGTGATGAGTTTGCCGTATTAATGGTCATGGACAGCATGCCAGACTTAAAACAAGTTATTAAGCAGATAGAGCAGGCGGTAAAAAAATCCGCTGAGTCGCGGGCTTATCCTTTTTCCGCAAGTATTGGCCATGCCGGTATATGCGCCCACAGTGATGCCTTTCTGGAGGAGGCGCTTAACTTGGCTGACCGAGATATGTATCGGTGTAAAAACAGAAACCACTCCTAGTCACATCTTCCGTTGGAAATCCTCAACATAAACCCCACAATTGATTACTGAATAAGCACGTCTTATTGTTTACAATGACGCTCCCACTCATTGCTCTGGTTTTACGTTCCAGATCGCATAATAGGTAAAATTGAATGTCTGATACAGTTGTATGCGCACTCTATAAGTTTGTGACCCTAAACGACTATGAATCGCTGCGTGAACCACTTTTAAATACCATGCTGGAAAACCAGGTTAGAGGTACTTTGTTGCTGGCTAAAGAGGGTATTAATGGTACCGTGGCCGGTCGTCGAGAGAGTATTGACCAACTCCTGACATGGTTAAAGTCGGATGAGAGGCTCTCTGATATCTCCTATAAAGAGTCATTTGATGTAGAGAACCCGTTTAACCGTACCAAGGTCAAACTGAAGAAAGAGATTGTAACCATGGGCGTGGAGGGGATTGACCCTAAGCATGTTGTCGGCACCTATGTTAAACCCAAAGACTGGAATGCACTGATTTCTGACCCGGATGTGCTGTTAGTAGATACCAGGAATGACTACGAAGTAAAAATTGGCACCTTTAAAAATGCGGTCAATCCGAAAACTGAGACATTTCGCGAGTTTCCTGATTACGTAGAACAACAGCTTGACCCGGAAAAACACAAGAAAGTGGCCATGTTTTGCACTGGCGGTATACGCTGTGAAAAATCAACGGCCTTTTTAAAAGAGAAAGGTTTTGATGAGGTTTATCACCTGGAAGGCGGGATTCTCAAGTATC
Organism: Oleiphilaceae bacterium; assembly: GCA_041636295.1. Taxonomy (GTDB): domain Bacteria; phylum Pseudomonadota; class Gammaproteobacteria; order Pseudomonadales; family Oleiphilaceae; genus Alkalimarinus. The sequence continues at coordinate 3,390 of JBFKTM010000332.1, read as the reverse complement.
TGGAAGAGGTGCCAGAAGATAATTCCATGTGGCAGGGTGAGTGTTTTGTTTTCGATAATCGGGTGGCAGTAAATCACCAGCTTGAGAAGGGGCAATATGACCAGTGCAATGCTTGTCGCTTGCCTATTACCGAGCAAGACAAGCTAAGCGAGCACTACATCGAGGGAGTCAGCTGCCCTCATTGTCATGACCAGCATACACCGGAACAAAAAGCACGATTTGCAGAACGGCAGCGCCAGGTTACGTTAGCGAAACAGCGGGGGGAGCAGCATGTAGGCGGTGAAGCCGCCAAAGTAATCGCTCATCGGCGAGAAGCCAAGCAAGAGGAGAGGCGTAAGCAGCAGGAACGTTGTTCTGATTTTCCGGGGTAATCGTGTTTAGAAAGTCGTCAGATTTTCTGGCGACTTTCTCATTTCTTTCTTTACTCTTTTTGTAATTCTTTTCTGGATGGGCACTAATTAGCAGCTTGTTTAGCTGTAGTTGAATCACCTTGTTGCTCGCTAGTGTGCTTGCAATGGTTTCTTAAACCGATTCCGGTAGTGGCTCGGGGTAAAGCCGGTTTTTCGTTTAAACAATTTAGTGAATGAACTGATATCTTCATAGCCGATTTGGTGGGTGATTTCTTCAATCGACAAATTGGTTTGTTCCAGGCGCTTTCTAGCAGCATCTAGACGAATCTCTTGCAGGTAGTTTGATGGAGGCATACCGATTGCGGTTTTAAAACGCCGAATTAACGAACGGTTCGAAAGACCGAACTGTTCAGCCACACCATCAATTGTAAATCGGTCATCAAAGTGCTCTTCAAGCCACTGCTGGATAGACAATACCGTTGGGTCACTATGGTATTTCCGCGCTGAAAGGGGTGAATATGTCAATTGAGATGAACGCCCCATATCGATGACAAATGATTTTGCTGCCCCGACCGCCGTTTCATGGTCACAAAAGCGTTCAATCAGATATAGCCCCAGATCAAACCAGGCAAGACCTCCTCCGGCGCAGAGAATATCGGCATCATCGGTGATGAGCATATCGGCATTCAAATTAACCTTCGGATAGCGCTGCGTAAACTGGTTGGCAAAACCCCAGTGAGTGGTTGCCAGCCGGTTGTCGAGAATGCCTGCCTCGGCCAGAAAAAAAGCCCCGGTACAGTTACTGCCAATAACAGCATTGCTGTTGCTGAATCGGGTCAGCGCATCGATAAGTGCGCCGTTTTCGTTTAGCACCTGCTCTATATTGCCGGCGATGGTCGGCACCAGCACTATGTCGCTGCCGTCGTTCGCTACTTCATCAATAGCGCAGTGCGGTAGCAAGGTCAGTTGGTTCAAACAATGAATCGGTTTTTTTTCTTCACTGGCAATGCGCACCTTAAAGGCGGGGGTGATTGGTTTACCATGTATTCGGTTCCAGGTGACACCAGCCAGGCACAATAGGTCATTAATACCGGTAATGGCTGTTCCCAATGCGTAGTCGAAACCAAGAACCGTGACATTAATCATGAGTCGTACCTGTTAAAACTGAAAGCGGGATTGGGGTTACTACTAAGTAATGGCAAATATAACCAATAATAAGTCAAAAATGCCAATATCGGAATCGTAGCACAGCTGGCACTATGGGTTATCGCTATAAAAGGTGGGAAAGCTAAATGGCTAATTTAATAAACCGTCAGGATCTTGATTTCATTCTTTATGATGTATTGGGTGTCGATAAGCTTATCTCGAGAAACCGCTTTCAAGCGCATTCGAGAGAGACATTTGATGCGGCGATTGATACTTCACTTAAACTCGCTGAAAGATATTTTGAACCTCACAACGCAAAGGCTGATGGTAATGAGCCTGAATTTGATGGACAAACGGTATCTATGATTCCCGAAGTCAAGGAGGCGATTAAACACTATGCGGACGCAGGGTTATTAGCCGCCGGTTACGACTTTGATGCAGGAGGTATGCAGTTGCCTTCGGCAATCTCATCTGCCTGTCAGGCGATATTTGTGGCGGCAAATCCATCAACAGCCGCTTATCCCTTTTTAACTACTGCAGCGGCCAATGTTATCAATACGTTTGGCAGCGATTTACATAAACAACAGTTTCTTGCTGCTATGCTGAATGGCCGGTTCAGCGGTACGATGGCACTGACGGAGCCTGATGTTGGTTCTTCTCTTGGTGATCTAAAAACGTCAGCAGAGCAGCAGCCTGATGGTCACTACCTAATCCACGGCCAGAAAATGTTTATATCGGGGGGCGATCACGAGTTAACTGAAAACATCGTGCACCTGGTGCTGGCTAGAATTAAAGGGGCTCCTGCCGGAGTCAAGGGAATATCCCTCTTTATTGTTCCCAAATTTCTGGTTGATGTGAGTGGTCAATGCACTGATCGGAATGACGTTGCATTAGCGGGCTTGATTCACAAAATGGGTTATCGTGGAACGACCTCTACAGTCCTCAATTTTGGAGAAAAAGGTGACTGTAAAGGGTTCCTGATTGGTGAGCCTAATAAAGGGCTTCAGTATATGTTTAATATGATGAATGAGGCCAGAATCGGGGTGGGTATTGGCGCCACTATGATCGGTTATCGAGGCTATCTCTCATCATTGCAGTATGCCAAAGAACGCCCACAAGGTCGTCACCCGTCAAATCGGAATCCAGACAGTAAACCTGTCATGCTAATGGAACATGCGGATATCCGTCGGATGTTGCTTGCTCAGAAATCCTATGTGGAAGGGGCGCTGTTGCTGTGCCTCTATGCAGCAACATTAGTTGATGATAGTGAAACGGTCAGCGATGATGCAGAAAAATTAAAGGCCAAAGGGTTACTGGATCTGTTAACTCCGGTGGTGAAATCATGGCCTTCCTATTATGGACCGAAAGCCAATGATCTGGCGATACAGGTGTTGGGTGGGGCTGGATATACACGAGATTATCCGGTTGAACAGTGCTATCGAGACAATCGACTCAATCCCATTCATGAAGGAACCCATGGAATCCAGGCGCTCGATCTGTTAGGCCGAAAACTATGGCAAAACAAGCGTGCTGCATTGTCTGATCTGTTGCAGATGATGCACTCTACCTTGGCCGATGTTACCAATTGTGAGGTGATTGGCGAGTTGTCCGTGCCCTTTAAAAAGGCGTTGGCAACGACATCAGAAGTCACCGCGTTTCTTGGTCGAATGCTTGGTGAGAAGGGGCCTGATACAACCTTGGCCAATGCAAGTCTCTATCTTGACCTTTTTGGTAAGGTGGTTATGTCCTGGTTGTGGTTGAAGCAGGCGACGGTTGCCGTAGAGAAACTGGGCGGTGCCACAGATGATATGAGGCCTTTTTATAATGGCAAGATACAGGCTGCTCGTTATTACCTACGGTGGGAGCTTCCAGAAATTGAGCATCAAGCATCACT
>JBFKTM010000331.1:0-4416 GCA_041636295.1 Oleiphilaceae bacterium | reverse complement strand
TGTATCTACATCCAAGTCATTGGTGGGTTCATCTAGCACCAAAATATTAGCGGGTTTACTAAATAACTTTGCTAATAAAAGTCTATTGGTTTCACCACCAGATAGTGCCTTAACGGGAGATCTGGCACGCGCGGCTGTAAACAAAAAATCATTCAGATAACCAATAATATGACGCTGCCCACCATCAACAGTTAAAAACTCTCTCCCCTCCGCCACATTATCAATAACGCTTTTTTCGGGGTCAAGTGCACTGCGAAGCTGATCGAAATAGGCAATATCGAGCTTGGTTCCTCTTTTTAAGCTTCCCGACGTTGGCTCAAGTCTTCCGAGCAATAGTTTTAACAATGTGGTCTTGCCCGTACCATTTTCCCCAATAAGACCAATTCTATCACCTCGCATAACCGTCATTGACAGATCTTTTAGAAGCGGCTCCACCCCTTCATAGGCGAAACTAACGCCATCTAACTCTGCAACTAATTTCCCTGACAGTGATGCCTCGTCAATGGCGAGCTTGGCTCGTCCCTGCTTTTCCCTGCGCTCTTTTCGAACCTCTCTAAGTTTCTCAAGATTCCTGACCCTCCCCTCATTTCGAGTGCGGCGAGCCTTAATACCCTGACGTATCCAAACCTCCTCTTCTGAGAGCTTCTTATCAAACAGTGCATTTTGCCTTGCTTCATCCTCAAGCTTTTTAGCCTTTCCCTGCAAGTATCGCTCATAATCTCCCGGCCAAGATGTCAGATTCCCCCTATCCAGCTCTACAATCCTAGTAGCCAGACGCTTAATAAATGACCGGTCGTGACTCACGAACAGTAGAGCACCGTTAAAATCCAGAAGTTGTTTTTCTAACCATGCAATAGCAGGAATATCCAGATGGTTGGTAGGCTCATCGAGTATTAACACATCAGGCTCATTCACTAACGCCTTCGCCAGTAGAACCCTTCTTCTCCAACCACCGGAAAGCTCATTCATCTTTCGATCTGCCGGGAGATTAAAGCGCTTAATCAGATGCTCAACCTTATTGTTGAGAGACCAACCATCATTAGCTTCGATTTTTGATTGAATCTGTTCCAATTCGGCAAGATTGGCGTGCGCGTCACCACGCTCTATTAATTCATGGTATTTTGCTAACCAGCCACCAACTTCATTTAACCCCTCAGCAACAACATCAAATACCGTTTTATCATTTGCCTCGGGAATGTCTTGGGGTAAGGTACCGACTGAAACACCATCTTTGAACCGAACACTTCCAGAGTCCGGCAACACCTCACCTGAGACGATCTTCAAAAGGGAGGATTTGCCTTCACCATTTCGCCCAACCAGACAAACACGCTCACCTGCATCTACAGAAAATACGACCCTATCGAGTAGAGGTTTTAGCCCGTACGCCAAGCTTACATCATCAAACCTTACATTCGACATCTCATCCGCTCCGATCTATAGCCACGAAAAACAACCATTTGTAATTCGCCAATTATATATTTTTGTCTATTCTATAAGTAACTTATCACCATCACTTATCAGTATTTATAGACTGCATTTATGTAACAACCATCCAAAGTAGCGTAATGAAGGGTTGCTGCTCACAATAGCCAACCATTATAGGGTTAGAATTGCTGGAGAGAATATAGCGTTCTCACTCAGATAACCAGCTTAGAATATAACAATAGCTTTTAGTTTACAGGGAGAGCAACATTGTCAGAAACCCAATTACGATCAAGCGCCAGCAAACCCGACTTGGATTGGAGTCAGGTCAGGGAAACGATAAACATGATTACGCTGGCCGTAGCACAAATTGAAAGCTCCATGAGAGATGGTGAACAGTCTGTCTCAGAATTAACAGAGTCATTTATCTACATAGCATCCCGACTAAACGGATTAGAACAGACAAGCGTAACACTACAGCACAGCATCTCATCACCCCAAAACGGTGAAATTGAAAAAATCAGAGATACGTCAGCAGATATTCATGACAAAGTTAACAGCGCGATCATTGCCTTTCAATTTTATGACAGACTTAGCCAAAGGCTTGAGCATGTGAAACGTGACCTAGCCTGGTTAAGCGAAGTGATAAGCACGCCCGACCAGCTCTATAATCCTGCAGCCTGGAACAAGTTACAGCAAGATATCGCTTCAAATTACACGCTGGAAGAGGAGCGAATTATGTTTGAACACATAATGAAGGGGGCAACAGTTGGTGAAGCACTAGAAATTTACCGACACCACTTCACCAGCAATGCAAAGGAAGATGAAGATGGTACCGGTGACGAGATCGAACTATTCTAAATATCTACTTGCCTCGTCAAGACAGAATTTCAAGCTCATCTCCGATACTTAGAACCCCGGCACTACGGTGCACCAGATTCTAACCAAAACAGACGCCATACTCATTCTTTCTATAGGTAGCTAGTGTACGTAGCGGCTCCTGACCTTTGCGAAGCGTTGCTTCATCAATAGTTGTCATCACGCACCGAGAGCACGGCTTAACGACATCAAACTCAACACCACCGATTCGAATCCTGCGCCACTGATCCTCCTCAAAAGGCTCACATCCGGAAACAACCAAATTCGGACGAAATCGAGACATTGGTACGGGAGACTCCAATCTTGAATTCAAATCAGCCAAAGAAGCTTCAGATATCAACAAGAAAGGAAAACCATCAGCAAAACTGACTCGCTGCCGGTAATCAGCAAACTGCCTGTCAACCTGACGAAATGTTGAATCAGGCATATAGACCAACGCAACGCTGACACCCAACACTTCAGAAAACCACTCGTTCACTTCGCTAGTCGCTTTATGGGCGCTAACGTCATCACCCCAGACCCGCACTAAAACAGACTCATTCAAGAGCGCATTGTCGACCTCTAGCATTGACCCACTTTCAGAGCAAAAGTGTAAATACTGGCCAGAATCCTCAACGGTTATCGCCCCCATTTTCGGGTACTGCCGTTGCGTTACAAACCGCCCCTCCGCATTGACCAGCATCCAGCGACGATCATTGATTATACCAAAATCATCGATATCAGCTCGTTTGATTGAAATGGGCTTCAATGATTTTACAGGATATTTATTAATGGCAGATAATTTAATCACGATAGACTTACGTACCTCTTTGCACACCCAATAACATGATACGAAACGACATCCTCCACCCCCTGTACTAACAGGTCATCACACATTCCAAATAGTAGAGACAAATGAAGAGTCAGGAAGAGACACTTTTCAACCTATCTTGCACAACAACGGCTAATTCATCAGGCTGAAACTTAGACAAAAAACCATCACACCCCACCTTTTGAACCATAGCCTTATTAAAACTACCACTCAGCGACGTATGAAGCACCACAAACAGATCTTTTAACCGAGGGTCTTGCCGAATAGCTGTCGTTAGCATATACCCGTCCATCTCTGGCATCTCCGCATCAGTTATGACCATCAACAATTGATCAATCTCACCCGCTTCAGCCCACTTTTTTAACTGCTGGTGTGCTTCCGCCCCATTCGATGCAGAAACCACCTCTAACCCCAGCTTTTCAACCGTTGCTTTAGCCTGCCCCATCGCGACAGGCGAATCATCAACAATTAGGACGCGCTTACCCGCCGCAAAAGTTAACACCTCCTGATCTAGAATATGAGCTGAAATATCCGTGGTATAAGGCACTATTTCAGCCAGCACCTTTTCGACATCAATAATCTCGATGATATTATCATTGTACCGGGTAATAGCCGTAAGATAATGATTCCGACCCGCACCTTTAGGTGGTGGCTGGATATCCTCCCAATTCATATTTACGATTCTATCAACACTGCCGACTAGAAAGCCCTGCACAGTTCGATTATATTCTGTAACGATAATCGTAGAGTCGCTACTCGGAACCAGGGGTGGCATTTTAATCGCCATACTTAAATTAATAATAGGTACCGTTCTACCACGTAAATGGGTAATACCACAGACCGCGGGGTGTTCATGGGGCATTTGTGTAAGATTGGGCAGCTTAAGAACTTCTTGTATTTTGAAAACATTGATAGCGAAGGTTTGACGTCCATTTAATTTGAACATCAACAACTCTAGTCGATTTTCCCCCACCAACTGAGTTCGTTTATCGACCGAATCCAATAGCCCAGCCATGTATACCTCCGCATAACCCACAAAATTGACAAACTATCAGATAAATAGCCACTTATAATCAAGTGTAGAACAAAATAGGAGCCAATAGAAAAAACATCCAACAATACAAACAGAAAAATGCACCTTAATCAAACCATACATTAGATACCCGTTAGCACAACCAACGAGAAGCAATTACAGATGACAATTTATTAGTTTATATTTAACAACTTGGGATGTGTTTATATTTTGGAGCGGGAAACGAGATTCGAACTCGCGACCCCAACCTTGGCAAGGTTGTGCTCTACCA